>NZ_WHNW01000011.1 GCF_009362845.1 Ostreibacterium oceani
CTATCACCCACCGCTAATTCAGGCCCAGTGACAAAGGCATCGTATTCCCCACTACCTACCAACAAATCTGGCGGAACAATCAAAGAATCCCATCCCGCAGGACGACTAGTCTCGGATAGATTATCGTAAAGCGTTTCATCGCGTTATTTGTCGTTCTGTGATAGGATGATCTTTATTTACAGAATGCCTTTATGGTCTTTATGGAGATTGATTTGTGTTACGCGCCTTATTTTTGCTGATAGTTTGTACATTTTTGTCGGGTTGCTTCACTGCTTTGATGTGGTCACATTCATCGGTTGACGAATATACCTATCGAAATGTTGAAATTGACGGTTTTTTTGTCAATGACGTGCGCTCAAAATTGATTGTAACCAGCTACGATAATGCTTATTCATTTTCGATTTCAGAAAGTTTTGCTGATACCTTGATGCTCTCAAGAGAAATACAATTCACTCCGGAATTTGCCAATTTTATCATCAACGAGGAAAATGAAATCAAGGGTTCAATCACATTAACCTATAAGTTTGCGCATAACGATGATCGTAGCCCAGAGCAGACAAAAGCGCTTAGGGCGCAACTTGCTTCCCTTGGATTCAAGGCTTCAAGAGATAAAATGACTTATACCAGAGATACGAGCCTTCATGGTCGCAAGCATTTGTTACCAGAAGGAATTCAATTACAACGATTAGACAAGAAACTGACAATTAGAGTTCGACAGCCAGCCAGTATACCCATGGAAGTTATTGGGGATGTTACTGAAAAAGTATTATTAACACCTGTGACATTACTAATAGATAGTATAGTAACGCCGGTTTTATTTATGCAAGATTTGACCAGACATTAAAACCCTCGTCATGATTATACGCCAATTCATAGGTGATGGGCGTCTGAGGATAGTCTGTTTGTAGTTGCTTTTGATACGCGCTCTGAACCACTCGTTGGCTAAGCTTCGCATCTTTTTCCGTATTCCATACGCCATTGACAAAAAATAGGCTTATGGGGGTTCCACAGGATTGGACGCTATCCTTTTCACTGGCAAGGCTGAGCGATGATGTGGAAAAAATTGTTCCTAGCAAGCAGTACATAGAAATGCGTGTGCATTTTTGTAGGTAATGAGCAGTCATTCGTTTCATTTAATTTTCCTCCATAAACTCGATATACAGGCAAGGTTGAGCAACGTCCTTGAAAGAAAGGACTTGCCCACTGCGATACATATTAAAATGGCTATAGACCTCAGCACGCTCAGGCGTGTTAATGAGTAAGGCCTGACTCCAAGCGCCAAGATGGTGCGGCATAATGTCTTCATCTAACCAGCCGTTTGCAACGGCTTCATCTACTCGATCAAACAAACATTGTATTGCCGCATCCATTAGACCTTCAGTCGCGTCTAGGCGTGTGGTATCATTGCTATGCCTTGCCATAATGGTTTCTTGCAGCATAGCGGCATCTTGGTACATGGCATAGCGCAGATTTCGCAGTTTGTCACCGGGGAGTCGCTCATAAATCGCCAACTCCAAATCATCACGGATACCATCGCCATCGCTATCAATCCCCTCTAGGGTTAGTTTCCCCGCCTCGCCTGGGTGGGCAGGGATGGTGGCATCGGGATCTACGGAAAAACCTGGATGCGGGAAAGGGTCAGCGTCTGGCGTTGTCAGATTGGGAGATTGGTTAGCGGATTGTTTGGTGGATTGTTTGGTGGATTGTTTGGTGGATTGTTTGGTGGATTGGTTGGCGGGATCGTTTAGCGGTTTAGTTGCATCTGCCCATGCTGTGTTTCCCAGTAGCACTAGCGCTACGAAGATTGCCTTTATTGGGAAGATTGCCTTTATTGGGAAGGCACTTATTGATTTTTCCATTGTTTTTTTTGCCATTAATTTTGCCCTGCTGGTCTGTTGAGTTTTTGCTATACCATAACACAAAACAACGATGAATCATTTCTGATGCGGTAATTTATGATACACTGTGATACGTGTTATTTTATGGGCTGATAGATGCAGTAGTCTAGCAAGATGCAGCAGTCTAGCAGCAGTCTAGGCGTGATAATCACCACGCCCGGCCATCATAACTCGCAACGATAAACCATAACAAACAACGATACGCTATTGCGATGGATAAAACGACCCAACTGCTATTACGTGCGCTAGAAAACACCGTCTACGGACAGTGCGAAGTCATTTTGGATACGGGACAATCGTATGCGTTTGCGGGGAAATACCCAGGGCCTGCCGCCAGTATTCGCATTCACCATCCACAGATGCTCCGCCAAGTGGCGATTGGCGGTGATATTGCCTTTGCCGATGCTTATCGCTTGGGGCATTGGGATAGCGAAGATATTGCTGGGTTGGTTGAGTTTGTGCTTTGTAATGAACACGCATTGCAGCCGTTTATTTTTGGTCAGCGTTTGCGCCAATGGCTATCACAATTGCTGTATGTGTTTCGCCGTAATACCCGCGCGGGCAGCCGCAAAAACATCCATGCGCATTATGACTTGGGTAATGATTTTTATGCGTTGTGGCTAGATGCGACGATGTCTTATTCGTCAGCTTGGTATCGCCACGGCAATGAGGATTTATTTACCGCACAACAGCATAAATATGACCGTATTTTGGCGCAATTTGATACCCAACCACAGCAACTATTGGAAATTGGCTGTGGCTGGGGTGGGTTTGCTGAACGCTGTTTAACCCAGACCAATCACCATGTCAAAGGCATTACCATTTCAACCCAACAACACGATTATGCCGTCCAGCGACTACAGCCGTTTGGCGATGCAGCAACGGTTGTTTTAGAGGATTATCGAGACCAGCGCGGCAAATACGATGGATTGGTGTCGATTGAAATGTTTGAAGCCGTTGGTGAGCGCTATTGGAAAACCTACTTTGCTCAAGTCAACGCGCTGCTACAAAAAAAAGGCACGGCAGTCATTCAAACCATCACCATCGATGACGACCATTTTGCAAATTACCGTAAAAGTGGCGATGCGATTCGTAGCTTTATTTTCCCTGGCGGGATGTTGCCAAGCCCTAGTCGATTGAAACAACTGGCGCAGGCGGCTAATCTGCAAATTACGGATACCTTTTACTTTGGGCAGGATTATGCCAAAACCTTGTTGGATTGGTTAGCGCGGTTTGACCGCCAAGTCGATTTAATTGCGAGCCAACACTTAGACCCTGGGTTTGCCCGATTATGGCGCTTTTATTTGGCGTATTGTGCAGGTGCGTTTAACGCAGGGCGGACCAATGTGGTGCAACTGACACTACGCCATGCGTAACTAGCGAATAAAGTGGTAACAAACGTGGTGCCTCGTGACACGTAAAGCCCCTACGGGTTTGCCCGATACGCCTGTGTCGGATGTGCCTGTGTCGGATGTGCCTGTGGGGCATCGGCGTCGTCATTTGCTGCAATATAGCTTGCTGGCGTTGCCGTTGGCGTTTGCTGGATTGCCGATTTATCTGCATGTCCCCGAATTCTATGCCACGCAGTTTGCGTTATCACTGCCAGAGATTGGTTTGTTATTGCTGTTACTCCGTGCTTTTGACGCAGTGCAAGACCCATTGATTGGCTATTTCAGCGATCGTTTTTTTCGCTTTCGACGATTGATTATCAACGTAGGGGCGGGGCTGCTATTGGTGGGTTTTTGGGTGTTGTTTCACCCTGACTGGTTCTCCCCCAAAGCTGCCTTGATTATCGGTATGCTATTGTGTAATTTAGGGTTTAGCGTGGTGAGTATTAATTATTATACCCTAGGTGGTTTGTGGGTGTCGCGTGAATCAGAGCGCGCGCGGATTACCACGTGGCGCGAAGGATTTGGGTTAATCGGGTTATTGCTCGCAGCCGTCGCGCCAATGATGCTGGGGAGCCGAGATGATGCGCCAACTGCCTTTCATTGGTTATCAGTCATTTATGTTCCGATGTTATTATTGGGGCTGTGGGTGTTTTTCCGTTGGTTTGAACGCAGCGTACTCAGCGGTACGTTCAGCGGAACATCCAGTAGCACGTGCAGCGGCACATTTAGCAGGGCACCCAGCCTGCCCACCCGTTCACCAACCTATGGATTGGGTGGCGTGTTTTATCCTTGGGGGCGACAGTTTTACGTAATCTATGCGTTTAATTTATTGGCGAGCGCAATCCCTGCGGTGTTGTTTTTATTCTTTGTTAATGACCGTATACTAGCGCCAGATTGGAGTGGCTTGTTTTTATTGATCTATTTTCTCGGTGGTGCATGCGCCATGCCACTTTGGCAGTGGCTTGCGAAAAAAATAGGCAAACGACAGGCTTGGTTAGTCAGCATGGCGCTTGCGACAATGACCTTTGTTTGGGTATTTGGTCTCGCGGCGGGGGATCTGGTGGCGTATGGTTTTGTCTGTTTGTTATCGGGCTTGGCGTTGGGCGCTGATTTGGCGTTGCCACCTGCGATAGTCGCTGATCATTTGGCATCTACAGGCAATTATCGCCGTGCATCGCGACATTTTTCGATGATGACTTTTTTATCCAAGTCGGCATTGGCATTGGCAACTGGGGTGACATTGCCCATGCTTGGTTGGCTGGGCTATCAACCGGGGCAGGTGAGTGATTATGCGGTAACTAATTATTTGAGTTATACTTATGCTTTGTTGCCATGTATGATAAAGTTGTTTGTGATGGGGTTGTTGTGGCGTTTTATCCGTTGTCATACCAATGGTACGAATGGTACGGATGGTACGAATGGTGCGAATGGTGCGAATGGTGCGAATGAGACGACTATAAACAATCCGACAACAGAGCGTAGTTAACCATGAAAATAAAGGTATTACTGATGAGTATCACGGCATTGATTAGCGCTTGTTTTGGCGATATAAAAGGGGAACAGTACGATACGGAACAGCCTAAGCTGGAATTATCGGCTTATTTTGATGGGCCGATTAAAGCGTGGGGCATCATCCAAGACCGCAGTGGCAATATCACCACACGGTTTGACGTAGAGATTATCGGGCAGTGGCAGGGCGACCAAGGCATACTGGATGAAACGTTTCGGTTTTATGACGGTAAAGTGCAAACGCGGCGCTGGGAAATTACTAAAATTGATGGACTTAATTATGTTGGTACAGCAGGTGATATTATCGGTGAAGCCAAGGGCAAAGCGCACGGCAACGCCGTGTATTGGACCTACACCATGGATGTGCCAGTCGATGACACGCACTATCGTCTGAAATTTGACGACTGGATGTGGCTGATGAATGACGATGTGCTAATCAACCGTTCGTATATGAAAAAATTTGGTATTACGGTGGCTGAGCTGACGATATTTATGCAAAAACAATCCAATGAACCCAGTAACCCCAGTAACCCATAGTATTATTATATAGCATGCCAAATCAACCAGCATATACTTGGATTATCGGGGCCAGCGCAGGCATTGGTAAAGCCCTAGCCCAATACTACGCCCAACATGATGCTGAGCAGGGGGATTGTTTGGTGTTGTCAGCACGAAATGAAGCGGCGCTCATTGATTTACAACAGTCATTGGCTGGCGGGCCACACCACGTGGTGGCGTTTGATGTGAGCTGCTATGACAGCGTATTGCAGGCAAAAAACACGATATTAAGCCGTCAATTAGATATTCATCGGGTAATTTTTATGGCAGGGGTTTACCAACCGATGCGCTTAGGCGAGTTGCAACACGCACAAGTAGCGCAGATTATTTCGGTGAATTTGTTGGGGGCTTTTTATGTGACAGAAATTGTCCTGCCAATACTGCTTGCGCAAACGGACAACCGCGACAACCGCGACAGCAATCGTAGTCGACCGCAATTGGCATTGTGTGCCAGCGTTGCTGGCTATCGTGGTCTGCCCAATAGCCAGCCTTATGGCGCGACCAAGGCAGGCGTGATTAATCTTGCCGAATCGCTACGCACAGAATACGGCAAACAACTGGATATTCGCTTGATTAACCCTGGGTTTGTGGCAACCCAATTGACGGCAAAAAATGATTTTCATATGCCAGCACAGCTAACCCCTGAGCAAGCCGCTACTGCAATTGCCAAGGGGCTTGCGGGTCGGCGGTTTGAAATACATTTCCCCAAACGCTTTACCTACGTGGTAAAACTCATTAGTCGCCTGCCGTATTGGCTGTACTTTGCGCTATTTACGCGTTAGTCGGGCGTTAGTCGGGCGTTAGTCGGGCGTTAGTTAGGCTTGGCTTATTCAAAAACCCCTATTCAAAAAAACCTATTCAAAAAAACCTATTCAAAAAAACCTATTCAAAAAACGAACGACAATTTAGCAGATGAGCCGATGAATGACCACCGTTATCTGATTACTTTGTCATCGAAATATCCTCGCGACGCGATACATCCTAATGGCGCCAAATATCCTAATGACGGGTTATCACGGCAGGGTTTCACAGGGCTACATAGCCCGCTATAGTCGCCCTATAGTTTTTTCTTATAAAATCTATTTGTAGAACCCATCGAATCATGTTATGCTTAAAACGCTTTTAAGTGTCATATTTTGTTATTTTTAAGCATAATGTTTATTGGGGCAGGTGCTGCTGTATGCAATAAAGCCGAACCTGGTTTAGACTGACCTAATTGCCATAATAATTAAATAGTTAAGCAGTAATATATCCATCAACAACCTGATAAAAGAGGAAAGTAACATGAGTGTAAAAAACGTATTAAAAAATATCAAAACGACCGCGTTAGCTAGCGCAATTGCCTTGACTGGGGTTGCCATGATGTCAACGGCAGGGGCTGATGAACTAGACAAAATTAAAGAAAAAGGCGTGTTACGCATTGCCATGAGTGGCGCGTACCCACCGTTTAATTTTGTCAATGATCAAAATGAAGTGGTGGGGTTTGACCCCGCTATTGGTAGCGAAATTGCAAAACGCATGGGGCTAGAAGTTGAAATTATCACCACAGCATGGGATGGAATTATTGCAGGGTTATTGGCCAATAAATACGATGCCGTCGTTGGTTCAATGTCAATCACGGAAGAGCGTCAAAAAGTAATAGATTTTGTTGGCCCTTATTATACAACGCGCCGCGCCATGTTTACCAAACCCGACAGTGGTATTGATTCGTTAGAAAAGGCAGCTGATAAGCGCATGGGTGTGACTTTGGGGGAAACGCACGAAGACTGGGCGCGAGCTAAAGACTATAGCATTCGTACCTACAAAGGTCTGCCAGAGTTGCTGTTAGAGCTAAAAAATGGCCGTGTGGATGTCATTGTTAATGATGGCATTGCCGCAATTTTGGCTATCAAGGAAAATGGTTATGACTTTGTTCAAGTGACGCTGCCAGAAGCAGAAAGCCAGCCGATTTCGGCAGGTATTGCTATTCGTAAAGGTAACCCAGAGTTAGCCGCCGCAATGCAGGCCGCACTCGATGCGCTAATGGAGGATGGTACGTACCTGAAAATCGCCGAAGAATGGATTGGTGCTGACATCCGTTAGGCGCTGACATCCGTTAGGCGCTGATGTCCGTTAAACGATTGAAACGGTTTTATACCTAATTGATCTAATTGAAATCGCCAGCAACAGAGTGCTTGATTGTATTGTGTTGTTGGTGATTCAAACAATGAGCAATCAATGAACAATCAATGAACAATCAATGAACAATCAATGAATAAACGCCAGATAATTGCAAGTCAAGTCACAAGTCAAGTAACAAGGTGAAAGCAATGCCGAAGTCAATTAACACAAATTATGGGAAATTAACGTGGGAACAAGTGCGGGATGCTGACAAAGACCGAGTGGTTATTTTAAATGTATCGGCAACCGAAGACCACGGCCCACATATGCCATTGGATACAGATACGGTGCTGGGTATGGCGGTTGCCAATGGTGTGGCAGCAGCGATTCCTGATGAAGTGCTTGTCATGCCACCCATTGCTTATGGGTTCAACGAGCATCATAAGGATTTCCCTGGGGTCATTTGGATCCAACCTGAGACGCTAATTGCATTTATCACTGATGTGACGAAATCATTGGCACACCATGGTTTTCGGCGTATTTTGTTATTGAATTCTCATGGTTCTAACCACCCTGTGCTGGATTTGGCAGCACGCAAAACCGTGATAGAAACAGAGATTATTTGTGTCTCTGCTTCTTATTGGAATCTGTGTTCAGAGCGAATTAACGCGATACGACAATCAGATATCGGCGGCATTGCACATGCTTGTGAATTTGAGGCAGCAATGTATGCGCATCTGGAGCCAGAGCATGTTGATTTAAGCAAAGCGGCAACACAAAATCTGCATGATGACAAAAGCCAATTTTTTAACCTTGATTTAACCACAGGCGGTGGCAAAGCCATGCTAATGCGCTGGTGGTCAGCGGTATCCCCTGATGGCACGATGGGCGATCCTGTGGTCGCAAACCCAGAGACGGGGCGCGAATTTTTAGCCGCTGCAATCGAAGAAACGACAGCGCTTGTTCGTGAAATACGCGCGCTGCCAATACTGTCTCGTATAGACCATCACTGAGGAGAATACGATGGATTTTGAACTCATTTTAAAAGTCTATCCGTTTTTTATTAAGGCGGCAGGCATTACGATTTTACTATCAATACTCACTGCTTTGCTGGGAATTTTTTGTGCGGTGTTGGGTGTTTATGCACGGCTTTCGCGGTTTGTTTGGTTACGATTTATTGGTGCGGCGTACGTCAGTGTGTTTCGTGGGACGCCTGCACTGATTCAATTGTTTATTCTGTATTTTGGTGGCCCCCAAATTGGGATTCAATTAACCGCATTTGAAGCAGGTGTGATTGGACTGGGGCTAAATATCGGCGCATACATGACCGAGACGATTCGGGGTGCGATTGTCTCGGTTAATAAGGGACAAAGTGAGGCTGGGCGTACCTTGGGGTTGAGCCGCTGGCTGACCATGCGCTATGTGATTTTACCACAAGCCTTTCGTTTGATGATTCGCCCCTTAGGGGTCAATATTAATGCCCTGATTAAAGGAACATCGCTAGTGGCGGCGATTTCGGTGGTCGAGCTGACTTACACAGCACAACGCTATATCGGTTCGACCTATAAACCGTTTGAGATGTTTTTACTGGCTGGGGTTTTCTATATGGTCATTGTCTATGTCGTTGCACGTGGCATTACTTGGCTGGATAACAAAGCGAAAATCGCTTGATTAAGATGACTTAAGGGGTACACATTATGGGATTAGATTTTACCGTCATTAATGGTTATTGGGGCGTTATTTTTATCGGGTTGTTATGGACGATAGGGATTACGCTTGCTGCCGCGTTGGTGAGCTTTTTTGGTGGCATTATTTTTGCGGTTATTGCGCTGTACACGCCTAACTGGATTCGGCTACCGTTTCGCGCCTTTGAATGGACGTTTATGGGGACGCCTCTGCTGTTGCAGTTGTTTTTGATTTACTTTGGGTTAGTGCAAATTGGCATTGATTTACCCGCTTTTGTGGCTGGGGTGATTGGGTTGGGTTTACACTTTGCTGTGTATAATTCAGAGCTTATTCAAAGTAGTATTCTCGCCGTTGATAAAGGACAAATGGAAGCTGCGCGGACATTAGGGCTAAGCCGTGGACAAGCGCTACGTAAAATCGTCATTCCGCAAGCCGTACGCGACGTTATCCCACCAATTGGCAATAATATGATTGCGTTACTGAAAGACTCAGCATTGGTTTCTATCATTGGGGTGTCAGAGCTTACCCTGTCTGCCCAACGCGGTATTGGTAGCACGTACCGCCCATTTGAATTCTATGTGCTCGTAGCGGCTTGCTACTACGTCATTAATTTGGCAATGGAATGGGGGCTTCGCCATATCGAACGTCGTATCCAAACGGCACGATGAGGCAGGCTACAAACAGACTGCAAACAGACTGCAAACAGACTGCAAACAGACTGCAAACAGACTGCAAACAGACTGCAAACAGACTGCAATCAAACCGATAACAACGAATAGTTAATATGACCGACTGATTAGGATAAAAGAAATGACAAAACAAAAACCATTTATTGATATTCGCCATGCGAAAAAAAGTTTTGGGCCGCTAGAGGTACTCAAAGACATTAGCCTACAAGTTGAGCGGGGTCAAATTGTCGCCATTATTGGTCCATCAGGATCGGGGAAAAGCACCTTGCTACGCGCGATTAACGAATTAGACCCGTTAACAGGTGGTGAAATCTGGCTAGAAGGCACCCAGATTAATAAAGATTTACCGCATCGGCAATACGAAAAACACCTCAATCAAGTTCGCCAAGATATCGGGATGGTGTTTCAGCATTTTAACTTGTTTCCGCATTTGCGAGTCCGTGAAAATATCACGCTGGCGCCCAAACTGCTAAAAAAAATATCGGACGAAGCGGCCAATGCCTTGGCTGAAGAACAGTTAAAAAAAGTTGGAATGTTAGAGCGTATTGATTTTTTCCCCTCGCAGTTGTCAGGCGGGCAAAAACAGCGTGTCGCCATCGCGCGTGCATTGGCGATGCAGCCCAAAGTCATGTTGTTTGATGAAGCGACCTCAGCACTAGACCCTGAGTTGGTCGAAGAGGTGAACCAAGTCATGAAAAACCTTGCCAAGGAAGACATGACCATGATTATTGTCACCCACGAAATGGATTTTGCCGAGAGCGTCTGCGATCGGGTGTTATTTATGGATCAAGGCGTAGTCGTTGAAGAAGGGCCGCCTAGCGTGATTTTTCACAATCCAACGCATGAGCGCACCCAAAACTTTTTGCGTAAACATTTGGCGAATAATCGCGCGTAATTGGTCGGTTTTGAGTTTAAGACTAATATGTAAAACTAACTCATTTAAGGCGAATTAATGTAAAGCCGCTTGCTTTTCAGTACGAATCAAGCGGTTTCTCTATTGGCACTATTCCTAGTAAGACTATTTCTAGTGACGCTATTCCTGCCAGCCGCCACCCATTGCTTTAAATAATGCAACGCTAGCCGCTAGCCGAGCCAGTGATGCGCGTTCAAGGGTATCGCTGGCTGTGAGCCACGCTTGCTGACTTGTCAGTACGGTTTGTAGGTCAGCGACACCCAAATCGTGTTGTTTTTTGGCGATTTGATACGTTTGGTAGGCATTGTCTGACGCTTGTTGTAATTGCGTTTGGCGTGTGGTGGTTTTTTGTGCAGTGGTTAGCGCGTTTTCGGCTTCTTTAAAGGCAATAAGCACCGTTTGGCGATAATTAGCGACCAGCTCCTTTTGCTTGGCGGTGACGCGGTTGAGGTTGGCTTGTAAACGACCGCCTTGAAAAATCGGCGCAAATAGCGAGCCTGCAATAGGAAGCGCCGTTGCTGATGGATTGATTGCTAACAAAAGGTTAGCCCCAATGTTAAGCGACGGATAAAACGCCGCCCGCGCGGCCCCAATATCTGCATTGGCGGCTTGTAAACGGGCCTCTATTGATTTAATGTCTGGCCTGCGCTCGAGTAATTCAGCCGGTTGTAGTGCGGCGATTTTGGGGACATTCAGTTCGCTGAAATCTTGAGCTTGTAGGCGAAAAGTCTGCGCTGGCTCGCCGACTAAAACAGCCAATGCGTTTTGTGTTGTCTCTAGTGCTTGTTCTAGTGCGGTGACGGTTGCATTGGATTCGGCGACGTTTTGTTCTTGCTGTGATATGTCGAGTTGGGTGCGCGAGCCTGTTTGGAATCGTGCTTGTATGACTTGTAGTAATTGGGTTGCGATTTGCTGTTTTTGTTTTGCGATACGGAGTTGGGATTGTCGGTTAAGCACCTCAAAGTAGGTATTGGCGACATCACTCATCACAATCAATGCCAAAGCATCATGGGCATACTGTGATCCGAGTAATGCGCTACTCGCGGATTCGGTATTGGCGCGATTACGCCCAAATAAATCAACTTCGTAGGCAATGCCTGCATCGACGGTGAAATCAGGAATACCATTTTTGCGCTGATCAGTAATGTTGGTGGCTTGTGTGGTGCCTGTGCGCAAACCAGTGCCAATCCCTGCCGTGGGTAGGCGTGACGCGTTAACAATTGTGCGTGTTTCTCTGGCTTGCTCAATGCGGTGTAAAGCGGCCTGTAAGTCTTGGTTGTTTGCCAAGGCGCGTTTGATTAATTGATTGAGTTCATCGCTACCAAAATCCGTCCACCATTCAGGGCGAATATCGTTTGCAATACCATTTTCAGTATTATCTAGCGCAGCATTATCTAGCGCACGACCTTCAGTCTGTGGTAGCGCGCGCCAAGGCGGTGTTTCGATTGTAGGGGCTTGGTAATCAGGCGTGAGCGAGCAAGCCGGCAATAGCAATGCCATTATGGCTGCCATTATAGCCAAAAATAACGGGTTTTTTTCGGGGGGCGTGATGTGTTTAATCGTCAATGCGAGTAAGTTTTTCATGATGTTTGTTCCTCACTGATTGGGAGTTTATAACGCCACTGCAAGTAAATCGCATAAATGGCCGGGATAAACAATAAAGTCAAAATAAGTGTCGATGCCATGCCGCCAAGCATGGGTAGCGCAATACGACGCATGACATCAGAGCCAGGCCCTTCGGTTAAGAAAATAGGAATCAATCCGAGCAGAATAGTCCCTACCGTCATGAGTTTGGGGCGCAAGCGCTGTATTGAACCAAGGCGGATATTGTGTAATAAATCGATTAAGGTTTTGGGTGGGTTTTTTTGGATTTGTAAATCAATATAAAGCAGCATGATAATCGCGGTTTCAACGGCAATCCCCGCGAGGGCAATGAATCCAACGGCAACGGCAACCGATAAGTTATAATCTGCCAACCATACCATCCACAGGCCACCGATAAGACCAAATGGAATCGAGAGCATAATCAAGACGGTTTTATCCCACCGACCGAAGTGCAAGTACAATAAACTAATAATGATTAACAAGGTAGCGGGTATCGCAACGCTCAGGCGTTCGTTCGCTTTTTGAATTTCTTCAAACTGCCCTGAGATAGTTACCGAATAGTTAGGTGGCAAGGTCAGGGTTTGTAAGGCTTCTTGTAATTCGTCGATATAAGACCCTAAATCTTGCCCTTCGATATCGACAAAGACAAAGCCATTAAGGCGTGCGTTCTCTGACTTAATCATGGCAGGGCCGTTGTTTACGCGAATATCGGCAAGTGTTGACAGTGGAATATGACCACCATCAGCGCTAGGGATTAGAATATTATCTAAATCGCTGATATGCTCTCTGAACGGCCTGTCGTAGCGTAAAATGATGGGGTAGCGTGCCCTACCATTGACCGTTTCATCAAGTATCATGCCACCTAGTGCGGTTTGAATAATGCCCTGTACTGTGTCAAGCGCAATGCCATAGCGGGCAATTTCACGGCGGTTGGGGATGATTTCAAGGTACTTTGCGCCTTGAACTCTGTCTGCGATGGCACTCCGTGTGCCAGGCAATTCACGGGCGAATTGCTCGACTTCACGGGCAATTTTATCGATTTCTGTTAAGTCTGGTCCTGATATTTTAATCCCAACAGGCGTACGAATACCAGTACTTAACATATCAATTCGAATTTTAATAGGATAGCCCCAGCTGTTCATCATCCCTGGGAGGCGGACTTGCTGGTTCATTTCGGCGATTAATGCTTCTGGCGTGAGGTTTGGACGCCACTGGTCGCGCGGTTTGAGTGACACCCACGTTTCGATCATGGGTAATGGGGCGGGGTCGGTTGCTGAGTCAGAACGTCCCGCTTTGCCGTAAACCAGATCGACCTCTGGAATGGTCATCAGTTGACGATTAGTGACTTGTAGAATTTCGCGCATTTTCATGGGCGAAACGCCAGGGAGCGTCATTGGCATATACAAAATACCGCCTTCATATAGCGGTGGCATAAATTCGGAGCCAATTTTGGTCGCAGGCACCAGTGTACTCATTAAGGCAATCAGCCCCAAAAACACGGTGGTTTTCCTGAATCGTAAGGCGCCATTTAATAACGGACGGTACAAGAAAATAAAAAAGCGGTTAACTGGATTCTGGGTCTCTGTGCGAATTTTGCCGCGGATTAGGTATAACATTAACACGGGAACCACGGTAATCGATAAAATACTCGCTGCTGCCATGGCATAGGTTTTGGTAAACGCGAGCGGCGTAAATAGGCGTTCTGATTGCCCTGTAAGCGCAAAAATAGGCAAAAACGAGACAGTAATAATCAGCAATGAAAAGAATAGCCCAGGGCCGACTTGTTTGGCACTTTCGAGGAGGACTGATTGTTTTTCAGCTGTTGTTGCGTCGGCATCCAGCATAGAGAGCTTTCTATGCGCATTTTCAATCATGACAATGGAAGCATCTACCATCGAGCCGATGGCAATGGCAATCCCGCCTAAGGACATGATATTGGCGGTAATGCCCTGCATATTCATTAAAATAAACGCAGAAAGGATACCAAGGGGCAAGGTAATGACCGCGACAAATGCACTACGCGCATGGAGCAGAAAGACAAACACGACCAAGATAACCATGAGACTTTCTTCTATCAATTTGTCTTTTAAGTAATCTACAGCGCCTTCAATCAACTCGCTGCGGTCATAGACAATGGTTAATTCCACGCCTTCAGGCAAGCCTTGCTTAATTGAGGCAAGCTTTGCTTTGATATCGTTGATCACAGTGAGCGCATTGGCGCCTGGCCGCATCACGACAATGCCGCCTACGGCTTCGCCTTGTCCATTTAACTCAGTGACGCCACGGCGTATCGCAGGGCCTTCGATTACTCTGGCGACATCGCCAATCGTAATGGGTTGACCATCGATGGTTTTTAGCACAGATTGCGCTAAATCATCGGGTTTTTCGACATAACCAAACGAACGGATTAAATACTCCGCTTCTGCCATTTCTAAGGTGCGTCCGCCAGTTTCTTTGTTACTAGTGCGAACGGCGTTGATGACAGTCGGCAGCGCAATATCGTAAGCGCGTAGCTTGTTGGGGTCAACGAGGACTTGATATTCTTTGACAAAACCACCAACACTGGCGACCTCTGCTACCCCATCGACACTGGCCAGTTCAAAACGAACAAACCAGTCTTGCAAACTACGCAGCGATTGTAAGTCATGCTGTTCGCTTTTATCATAAAGGGCATACTGAAAAACCCATCCAACCCCTGTGGCATCAGGGCCTAGCTGTGGCTTTGCATTGCTTGGGAGTTGTGGCGCGATTTGTGATAGAGACTCTAGTACGCGGCTACGCGCCCAATAAATATCGACGTCGTCTTCGAAAATGACATAAACAAACGACGTGCCGAATAGCGAAAATCCACGAACATCTTTGGTTTTGGGTAGCCCTAGCATTTGACTGGATAATGGAAAAGTCACTTGGTCTTCAATAACTTGTGGCGCTTGACCTGCCCATTCGGTACGTATAATGACTTGCGTATCTGAAAGGTCTGGGATGGCATCTAACGGTATTTTTTTGATAGCAAGGCTACCCGCAAATAGGAGTGCAAGGGCGCCAAGTAAGACAAAAACCCGATTGTGTACTGACCATTCGATAATGCGCGTAGTCAAACCCGTGGTTGGATCGGCGTCTGGGATACGATTACTCATGACGATGTTCCTCGTCTTTTGCAGCGCGGGTTTCTGTTGGGTTGGCTTTATCCATGCCTGAGCCCATGTTTGAGTCCATGCTTGAGTCCATGTTTGAGTCCATGTTTGAGTCCATGCTTGAGTCCATGTTTGAGTCCATGCTTGAGTCCATGCTTGAGTCCATACTTGAGTCCATACTTGAGTCCATGCTTGAATCCATGCTTGAATCCATGCTTGAATCCATGCTTGAATCCATGCTTGAATCCATGCTTGAATCCATGCTTGAATCCATGCTTGAATCCATGCTTGAATCCATGCTTGAATCCATGCTTGAATTCATGTCCATGTCGCGTTGCATGTCGCGCTCGTTTGGTGCACGCATTTGACTCGTGCCGCCACGAAGCGATGCCTCTGCATCAATCAAAAATTGGCCAGAAGTCACGATAGTCGCCCCACTGTCTAATCCAGATAGAATCTCTGTTTGTCCTTGTGCCGTAATGCCCGTTTTGATATCCACAGGCCGAAAGTAGCCATCGCCAAGGCTCTCGATGACTTTGGGGCCTAAGGCATCGTAGATAACGGCTTCGCTAGGTACGGCTAATGATTCTCTTGTGTCGGAATTAAATTGGACATCAACGTAGCTGGCGATTTTGAGCTGTTGATCAGGGTTCGGTAAAACCAAACGGACAGTGCCTGTGCGCTTTTGCGCATCAGCCGTTTCATAAATAAAGTCGATGGTCGCGTCAAAATTTTGCCCTGTTTCGGTTGACTGAACGACTGCGCTTTGCCCAACGGCGAGAAAGGGCAAGTCGCTGAGTGGCACATCGGCTTTGACCCATACCTCGCTATAATCTTGTACGATAAGTGCAGTATTTCCTGCGTTGATAAAAGCCCCTTCGCTAATATTGAGTTGTTCTATCGTGCCTGATTTTGCTGAGTAGAATGGGGTTTCATCGAGTAAACGGCCTTTTTTTCTGAGTAGGGCAATGGCGCTGTCATCCATGCCAAAAAGGCGTAGGCGATTTTTGGCTTGTTTTGATTGATTGCCAATTAGATAATCGGATTGGGCGTTCATTAAATCGGGGCTGTAATAGGTGAATAATAAATCACCTTTTTTGATGGGGTCGCCTGCTGCTTTGGCGGTTAAGTCGACTACCCAGCCTGCCGTTCGCATATCCATGCGATATTCGCTGCGTTCATTAGGCATGATTTGGGCAAAGCTGCGGATATTTTTGCCAATTTGCTGGCGTGTCACAGTGGTGGTTTTGACGCCTAGTGCTTGTTGAAAAGTTGCACTGACTTTGATAGCACCGTCAGGCATGTCGGATTCACTTTCTTCATAAACTGGGACGAGGTCCATGTCCATAAACGGGGATGGGCCGGGTTTGTCAAACTGGGTACCAGGGACCATCGGATCGTGCCAATAGAGTATTTTCCTCTCATCAATGGTGACATCGTTGTTCGTTTCATTTGATGCATCGGTGAAACAAATAGGATCTGGCACAAGCTGCATCCCACAGATAGGACAAGTGTCGCCTTCATCACCGCGAATATGTGGGTGCATGGCGGAAACATATTTGCCTTCTTGGCAAACGCTGGGTAGTTCTGGGTTAGACGATTCTGCAATGGCTGGCTTAGCAAAACCAATACTGGCGATTAGTATCGCGAATAAAATACGCACGGGGTGTTCTCCTTTATTTGAATAGACGAAAAAGCAATCAAAAAAAGAAGCGAACTAGATTCTTAGGCGTTGTGTGGTGAGGTATGGGGCAGGGGTGGCGGGGTAAAGCGAAGGTTCGCTAGCTAAGTAGTGCTTAGCCGAAACATCAAAAGACATCGCGGCGTACGGTGAGTCATCGTCAAAATGTTGCCACGAAAAATCGAATGGTAAATAATCAGCGGCCTGAGGTTTTTCCTGTGCTGGATGAATCGGCGCGTTGATTACATCGATTTGGGCGCTTGTGCAGGTTGCATCAGCGGTAGTGTTTGCCTCGATAAAACAATCGGATGAGTGGCTTGCATGGTGCTTGCCATCGTGATTGACGGTGGTGAGGTCTTTAACTGCGGCGGGTTGAATTCCAGCCATCTGGCAATGCGGTGCAAACGCGACCAAACAAGACGCTATATTTAGCGTTGGCAGCGACATCATCAGTAGCATTAGCAGGAAGTTTCTCATCACAACAGTCTATGCCAAATGTAAACGCGGTGCAAGTAAAATATCAATAGCTGAAATATCAGTAGGGTAGCTCAATACCATAACTCAATACCATAACTCAATACCATAACTCAATACCATAACTCAATACCATAACTCAATACCATAACTCAATAACCACTATGGTCGTTGGTGTGTTTATGTGTTGTTTTGGTGAGTGTTGGTGCGCGAAGAATATTGGTTTTTCATTTTTGTTAGTAAATAAATAGCCAATTTATCCAAGCCAATACCAGTTCGAAACTCAAATGCTTCGTATTTGAAATGTGATGGTCTTAGTCCATATCGGCGCAAACCTGTTTGTAATGCCTCACGCAAAGTTTTTGGCCCGCAAAATGCGACTCGAACAGATTGCATGTTCTCACCAGTTAAGGTGGCAATTTTTTCTGCCGTTAATCGCTGTCCTTCGTCAGAGGCGATTATATGCAGCTTTAGTGTTGGTTTATCACGTGACAGCTGTTCTATTTCGCTCAGGTGAGGTGCTTGTGCACGTGATTTGACGCAGTAAAATAATGTGACGGTATCAGCGTTTTCAGTCAACGTGTGCGCGATGGGGAGGAAAGGCGTAATGCCAATACCACCTGCAATCCATATATTTTCTCTAACTTTGGGCTGACAAAAACGACCAAATGGACCTTGAACACTGACATCTTGTCCTATCGCGATAATGTTGGGTAATCGGGTTGTATAATCTCCTAATGATTTGACGGTTAATCGTAATTCACCATGTGCCCCAATTTTGGAAAAACTAAATGGATGTGCTTCTTGATTGCCCGCCCCGACAAATCGAAAGATACCAAACTGCCCAGCGTTGGCTTTTATCTGGCGAGATTTTGGACGTAATGTAATAGCTATTGCATCTCCAGTTGGTGTTATCTCTGTAATAACATACGAATGCGAGGGGCGTAAGTGTTCAGGCAATAGGTTCCATAAATAGGCAAGCGCGCCGACAAGGCAAAATACAAAAGTGTAAAAACCTGCAGCGTCAGTCATGCTAAAGGGTTTCAGTATAAAAATAAAATGGATAGCACCCAGAATAAACATAGCACCCATGAATTTATGTGTCCACTTCCACAGGTGGTATGGGATAAAAGTCGCAATAGAAATGACACAAAGCACTAAAATGCCATATAAACTCAACTCACCCATTGTCTCGGCGATGTCACTCAACCATGTCTCTTGTCCGAAACCTTCCATGTCTGCATCGATGGTGTCGTGCAATAAAATAGCAATTAAGGCAATAATACCAGTCCATTTATGTAGAATATATACATAATCTAAGCTGCCGAATAGGGTTTCGATGAGACGAAACTTGGTGGCCATAATCTGTGCCCAAGCCATTAGTATCAATGCGGCTAACCCCAAATATTGAGAAAATAAGGCAAGTGAATCTGAAATATTGGGTAGGATTGCTAGTTGGTAGGCAGGAAATAATGTGGTGCTGACAATCAAAATAATACCGAATAAACGCATAGTAAACCTCAAGTTGAATATCAGCACGGTTGGTACTAATGACAGGCGAAATTAATGACGGTAGTATACTGAAAGTCCCCGATAAAACAACTAAGTCATATCGCAACTTAATTGTTTTGTCGGTTTTTCCGCTTAATTTGTGTGTTGATATAGTGTATCCAATTCGAGGAGGCTGCTTAATTCGCTTAGGGCGTTTTGGCTTTCGTTGTATAGCGCGATATCGGCGAGTGCATCCGTTGAAAGTGTGTCGCGATAGTGCGCGTTTACCCAGTCCACTAATTGGTTGTAGAGACGTTCGGTTAGGATGACGTTACCGCTCAGGTGTGCGAGCTCGGCATCGGTTAAGACCACCCGCAGTCGTAAGCAGGCAGGTCCGCCACCATTGGCCATGCTTTGCTTTAAATCAAAATATTTGACGTCCGTAATAGGGTTATGGGCGATAACAAGGTGTTTTAAATAGGTGTTGACGGCAAAGTTGTCTTGGCATTGGCTGGGGGCGATAAGCGTCATGCCATTTTCGGTTGAAATGAGCTGTGAATTAAATAAATAACTACTCACGGCATCTTTGACCGAGACCATCGCATCAGGGACTTCGACGATTTCAAAAGACGTGCCGCATTTTTCTTGTAGTGATTGATAAACGCGATTTTGCTCTAAAAAGGCCTTTTCGTGGGTGAATAAAACGTGTTGATTACCCACCGAGATGACATCATTGTGGAATACGCCTTGGTCAATGACGTCAGGGTGTTGTTGCGCAAAGACGCAATTCTCTGGTGCGATACCGTGGCGGCGCATAATGGCTTCAAAGCTCTCTTTGGTTTGTCTGGCGGGGTATTTCTGTGGTTTTTCGCCGCCCTCGAATTCACTATATCCATAAACAAATAAATGCACACCAGTGTCGCCGTATGTTTGGCAAAAACGCGTATGATTGGCTGCGCCTTCATCGCGTAATAAATAAGTCGGCAGTGGTTCGTGGTGGGCAAAATAATCAGGGTGATTAAAAATGCATCGCAGTGCATGGGCGGTTTGTGGTGCTTCGACAGCGCGATGCAGCATGGTGGCTAAATTGGCTGGCGTAAAATGCACTCGGCCATCGGCGCTGTCAGCCGAGGGTGTTACCGTGGCCGCATTGGCAACCCACATGTTAGAGGCCGAGCAAAGGGCGTTCAAATACGTTGGGGCTTGTGATAATTGGGCTAAAATTTGTGCATCACTGCCTAAAAATCCAATGCGTTTTGCATAGGATAAGTACGGGCGACAGTGCGGTGGGAGTATGCCTTGTTTAAGGCCCATGTCAGCTAGCGCTTTCATTTTTGCAAGCCCTTGTAATGCGGCTGTTTTCGGTGAAGAGACTTGTCCTTTGTTAGTGGCGGATGCTACGTTGCCGTAGGATAGTCCAGCATAGTTGTGTGTATTCCCAACGAGCCCATCAAAATTGACTTCGTAGGCTTGATTTGCGGTGCGATTGGTTTTCATGTTAGGCTCCTTGTTGCCAGTTATTGCTGCCCATTATTGCTGCCAGCCTGGTGCCAGGGTGTCAGGTAGGGTTAGGTTGTTGGCCATCATGCTAGCAACAGGATAGGCGCAATAATCTGCGGCATAGTATGCCCCAGGGTTGTGATTGCCCGACAGTCCTGTGCCACCAAACGGCATGGCACCACTCGCGCCTGTGAGTGGTTTGTTGCGATTAATGATGCCTGCATGGGACAACGCATAAAACTGTTGCCATTCGTCTTCGCAGTCGGTAAAAATACCTGCCGATAGGCCATAAGCGGTCGCGTTTGCAAGCTCGATGGCGTGCGTTAAGTTATCTGCGTGGTGAATTTTTAACAAAGGACCAAAGTACTCTTCGTCAGGGATTAATGCGACATCAACCGCTTTCATGTCAATAATGCCAGGGCTTAAATAGGGTTTGTCTGCAATAACAGACTGCATCGGTAGTAAGGGTATGCCACCTAAGCTGGTGAGGCGTTTTTCTGCTGCCAGCAGGCCATCGGCGGCACGTTGGTTAATCAACGTTGAGTAAAATGGCTGCGGTGTCGCATCAGGCGCATCGATGTGAAGCTGTTGGGCAGCGTTGCATAAGGCATCAATAAAGGCTTGTTTTTTGGGGCTGTCAACGATAATTAGTCGTCTGGCGCAAGTACAGCGTTGTCCTGCGGTGATAAAGGCAGACTGTATCGTGTGATAGACGGCAGCCTCAATATCAACGTTAGGGGTGATGATTAGTGGGTTGTTGCCACCCATTTCTAGGGCAATGATTTTATCAGGCTGGCCTGCAAATTGGCGGTGAATTTGAATGCCAACCGCAGAGCTGCCTGTAAAGAAAAACCCCCGTAATAGCGGGTGGGCGGTGATGGCTTTTGCGGTTTGTAGCTCACCGGGGACAAAATTAATCACGCCGTCGGGAAAGCCCGCCGCCTGCATCAAGCGAATCAAACGTTCGCCAACTCGTGGGGTCTGTTCGCTAGGCTTAAATACGATGGTATTGCCTGCAATCAACGCGGGGATAATATGGCCATTGGGTAAATGCCCCGGGAAGTTATACGGACCAAAAACCGCACAGACACCATGGGGGCGGTGGCGCAGCTGGGTTTGTTGCTGCCCTTGTTGTTGCCCTTGATCGTTATGCATCATGCCAGTTCTTTCGTGGTAGGCGTTGATTGATACCGCGATTTTAGCAATCATGGTATTGACTTCGCTGAGACTTTCCCATTGCGGCTTGCCTGTTTCTTGCATAATATCGTCTGCGAGCAGGGTCTTGTTGTCCTCTAATAGCGTTTTGTACTGATGAATTAACGCAAGACGCGCATCGAGTGGCGTCTGCGCCCATGACTGAAAGGCAGCTTGTGCCGCGTGAAAGGCTATGTCGATACTCTTTTCATCAGCGCATTGCCCTTGCCAAACGACACTGCCTGTTGCTGGGTTGTTTGAAATCAGCATGTCACCCGTGGCGCTAACCCACTGGCCATTGATGAAACAGCATTGGGATAACGTGTTGATATGGTCATTTATAGCGTTATTTATAGGGTCGTGTGTGGTCATATTATTTTTCCTCCATCGCAATCAGGCTGACTGAGTCGCCAGCGGTAACGCCTAAAACGGCAGCGCATTCTGCGGTTATTTCTAGGGTGTTGTCTAACACATTAGCAGGCGCAATGGTGATGCGGTAATGGGCAATATTACGATTACTTATCATATAGCGTTGGTTGGGGTCGTGTAGTTCGGTTTTGGCGCTTGTGGCGGTTAGGATACTGACCGTTTTAACCGTGGTCTCACGGACCGAGCGAATCAAGCTTTTGCGGCAGTGCACGGTAGGGCCGCCATCAAATAAATCGACATAGCCATCGTAGTAAAATCCTTCTTTTTCGAGCATATGGATTGCTTTTGCAGAAATATCGTGTGGTTTACCGATGCAGGCTTGTGCTTCTTCGGGGAGCAAATCAACATAGACGGGGTATTTGGGCATTAACTCTTGGATAAATTGAGTGCCCTTGGTAGCAGAGATATAGTCTGCATTTTCAAACGGTAAATCAAAGAATTTTTTCCCCAGTGCTTGCCAAAATGGTGAGTGGCCTTCAGCATTTTGCCAACCACGTAGCTCTGCCATGACGGATTCGTCAAACTGATCGGGAAAATCCGCGAGCATTAAATAGCGAGACCGTGACATAAATTGACCATAGCCACTATGGCGATAAGGTTTTCTCAAAAATAACGAGCCCAGTTCGGCGGCGCGGGTAAAGTCATTTACTAGGTGCAACACACGATTTTCAATGGTCTTTTTGAGTACGTCTGAGTACTGTACAATCAAAGTTGATTTATAAGAATAAAACGGTGTCCGTGTGCCAATGCCAACGTAAATGGCGGTGGTGCCGACGACGGTTTGTGTGTCGCTGTCTTCGGCAACTAAAAAATAAACGCCTTCGGATTTGTTAGCGTCAATCAAGCCTGCAAACGTGTCTTTGGAATTGGTGACGCGACTCAGCCATGTGCCTTCGTCATTCGGCATTGATGTCATGCCAGATCCGACTTCGATAGACATTTCGAGTAAGGCGTCTAAATCTTCTAATTCAACAGGTCTTAAAAATAGCATGGAATTTCTCGGGGTTATCAATATTTATCAGTATGGTTAAGCTAAAAAATGGTTAGATTAACGGGGTTAAGGGTGCTTAGGATGCTTAGGGCTTTGATGTTAATGGGTTTAGGAAGAGTCTAAATTAAACCATTGATTGGCATAGCCTAACAACAACAACGTTGAGATTTTGCTGCGCTCACTTAAGCTGTCTAGTAACACATACTCGCTATCGGAATGGATATTGCCACCTCGTACGCCGAGCGTGTCGATATTTGCAAGCCCTAGTGCTTTTAAATTATTGCCGTCACAACAGCCGCCCGTTGCAATAACTTGGGTGCTAAGCCCTAGGTGTTCATTGACTTGTTGTAGTGCGGTGAATAAGGACTGTTGCTTGCTATCCATGGGCTTGGCTGGGCGCGTCATTTTACCATGGCGTTCGATTTGATAATCGCTATCGCTGTGGCGCTGGATTAAGGCATCGACTTGTTGCAGAACTTGCGTTGCCGCGGTATCGCTTTCTACGCGAATATTAAATCGTGCAATCGCCAAATCTGGTACGACATTCAGTGCTTGCCCGCCTTGTATTGTGCCGATATTGAGCGTGGTGGTTTGGTTTGGGTCGTTTAGTTGGTGTAGGTCATGGACTAGGCTGGCGAGTTTAGCAATCGCGTTGCGTCCGTCATAAAACGCGCGACCCGCATGTGCGGCTTTGCCTTTGACGACGATCGTAAAATTGCCCGAGCCTTTGCGTTGCCCGACAAATTCGCCACCAGGTAGGCTGGGTTCATAAATTAAGCCAAACGCGTGCCCACTAAACTGCGGGAAAACGCTAGCGGAAGATTGCGAACCAATCTCTTCGTCAGGCGATAAATACACATCCCAACCGATATTTTTGGCGCTTAAGTGCTGTTCAAATGCTTGCAAGGCGGTCAGCATCACCAAAATACCACCTTTCATATCCGCAACCCCAGGCCCGTTTAGGGTGTTGTTGTCGATAAACTGGCATGTCTGGAAGGGGTGGTTTTCGGGGTATACCGTGTCCAAATGCCCGCACAGCAGCACGCGATTGGTTAATTCTGGGCGTTTGCGTATCAGTAATCCGTCAGTGATGGGGGTTTGAATACATTCGCCGTGATCGTTAATTTGCGCCAGTGGCGGTAGCGCTACTGTTGCTGAATAATCACTAGGGGTTAGCAGTGGGGCAAAGGCATGAGCTAGCTTATCTCGATAACGATCGATGCCTGCAATGTGGGTGCTACCCGAATTGATATTAGCCCAGTCAACCAACGTATCGACTAATGATTTTTGCTGGCGATCAATCCAAGCCAGTAAATCGTTGGTCTCCTGTGGTAGGGTTAGCTTTTTCATTGCGTATTATCCGTTATCAATTAATCTGTCATCAACTAATTTGTCATCAACTAATTTGTCATCAACTGGGTTGGTAGGTTTGTGCGACTTGGTCTAGTGCATTAATCAGCTGATCGATTTCGGCTTTGCTCACAATTAACGGCGGCAATAGGCGTAGCGAATTACCGCCAGCCTTGACTACCAGTATGTGGTGTTCGTTGCGTAGCATTGTTAACAGTTCGGTGTTGGGTGGGGTCACTTTGAGCCCAACCATTAAGCCTAAACCAGTGACTTGTCCGTAGACGTGCGGGTACTTGTTGGCGAGTTGAGTGAGCGCTGCTCGTAAATACTCGCCGTTGTCACGGACTTGTGTTAAAAACGCGGGGTCGCTGATGATGTCTAATACGGCATTGCTAACAGCGGTAGCAAGTGGGTTGCCACCAAAAGTCGAGCCATGCGTGCCAACGACCATATGTTGACCAACGGCATTGGTTGCCATGCAAACGCCAACAGGAAAGCCGCCACCAATGCCTTTGGCGCTGGTTAATACATCGGGTGTGACACCGAGGGCTTCGTAGGCGTATAGGTAACCCGTGCGGCCTGCGCCGCACTGTACTTCATCAAACATCAACAAGATACCCTCGGCATCGCACAAATCGCGTACGGCCTGTAGGTAGGCTTTGTCGGCGACATTGATACCGCCTTCGCCTTGGATAGGTTCTAGAATAATCCCTGCGGTTTCGTCTGTGATGGTGGCTTTGAGTGCATCAATATCGCCAAATTCGACTTGGTCAAAGCCATAGTCGTTAGGAATAAAACCCGCCATGTAGCTTTTATTGCCTGAAGCACAAACCGTGGCAATCGTGCGACCGTGAAAGGAATGCGTCATGCCGATGATTCGGGTGCGTTGTTTGTCGCCTTTGTCATAATGGTAACGCCGCATGGCTTTGAGACCACATTCATTAGCCTCTGCCCCAGAGTTGGCAAAAAACATCACGTCAGCAAACGTCAATGCCGCTAAACGGCTAGCCAGTGTTTCGGCGGATTCAATACGAAACATATTAGACAAATGCCATAGTTTGTCCGATTGGTCCTTGAGTGCCTTGACAATATGCGGATGGCTGTGCCCCAAGCAATTGACGGCAATGCCTGTCGTAAAGTCTAAGTATTTGTCATTGGTGTCGGTGAATAGATAGCACCCCTCACCCCGAGTAAATAAGATATCAGGCGGGGCATAAACTGGCATGAAAGCGTCGCGTGTTGTAGGGTTCATGGTGGTCTCCATCGTTAATGATATTGGCTTTATCATAGCACTTGAAGGTAAAGGTGCAAGCGATATATTGTTAGTGTATAATAACTTTTAATTATCAAAAAAAGCAAGATTAAGGAGTTTTTCTTATGCAACCGAGCACCACGGCGCTGCGTTATTTTGTGACGGCAGCAGAATACCTTAATTTTACCGTTGCTTCGCAGCACTTGCACGTGACGCAAGCTGCAATCAGTAAACAAATCAAATTATTAGAAATTTATCTCGGGGTGGAGTTGTTTGTTCGTGAGCGCCAGCGTATTCGCTTAACTGCTGCTGGCGAGATTTACTTTAAAAATGCGAAACGCATTTTAAAAGAAATCGACAAGCTGACGCTAACCGTGCGCAATTTTGAATCGACGTTTGATGAAATTCATATCGGGGTATTACCGACTTTTTCGGCGCGGTTTTTGGTGCCATTAATGCCAGATTTGTATCAGCGTCACCCTGAAATACGCCTAAAATTGACGACTGAGCTGGGTAAAATAGATTTTACTCAGATGCCGTATGATATTGTCATTAGTTTTAATGAAGTCGCGCAGGATGAGGTCATGTGTTACAACATTATGGACGAGCATTTAATCGCGGTGGCTTCGCCGCAGTTGGTTGAGGAGGAAAAACTCACGCTCAACCAAATTGAAAAAGCCCCGCTACTGACGTTTCTAATTCGTCCTAATTTGTGGCATGATTGGTTTGCCAGTGTAAATCGCTCAGCGCCACCGCCACAATCTGGGTTGGTGTTTGAGAATTTTCAAATTCTCATTCATGCAGCGATTGCAGGGCTTGGGATTGCGTTGATTCCTGAATTTTTGATTCGTGAGGAACTCAAACGCGGTCAATTAAAACAAATCCATAGCCGACCACTACATTCAAAGCCGTACTATTTTATGGCGATTCCACAAGAGAAAATGCAAGATGAAAAAATTATCAAATTTAAAGAATGGCTGTTAAGCCAAGCGGCCAATTAGTTCGTCAATTAGTTCGTTTCGGTGCTATCGTTGTCACGTGCGATCAGTGAGTCGTGTCAGCGGATAGTTGTCAGTTCTGAGGGCTGTGATACAATGCGATAGTTTTCTTAAATTTTAGCGTTAATCTTGCTTTAAAGGATAATGTGGGTCATAAATAGGTTGGGCCAGTAAGGTTAGTGGGTAACCGTTTTAAGAATGGTTTTGTGAGAAATAAGCTGATGAAAAATATAAATAATGTAGTGGTGCGGTGGGTGATTGGGGCGTTTTTTATGCTATCTGCGATGCAGGGCTATGCGCAGGTTAATATTTTGGTCGCAACGACAATGGAGTCACGTAATGACGGCATTCTTGCAACCAATAATTTGTATGCAGAGTTTAGCAGTGATGCCAGTTGGACGGTAACGGATGCACGAAACACCTTAGGCGCCTTAGCTACGGTGCCAACACCTGATTTTTCAGGCTATGATGTGGTCGTCATTGGTGCAACGTATTATGGGTTGGCGCCAGATGAAATGGCCACGTTACAGGCGGCGATCGATAGCCAAGCGTCTACCTCGTTTGTGCTGTTTTTCGATGGCTGTTGCGGCAATGGTGGTGTTTCCACGGAAAATATCAACAATCTGGTCAGCGTAGTAAATAACACCTTCGATCCCTCGGTAATCGGTGGAACAGGGGCATTCGTTAATAATGGAATAGAAAATTTTGTGTTGACAGCATCGCCTTTGGCGGCCAGTTTCCCAGGTGTTATACGAGGGGGCGCTTATTCACCATTTACTGGAGTGCCAGATGGCAATGTAATTTATCGCAGTGGCGATGGTAATGACGTGGGATTTATTATTCCTATAACGGAGAGCGTGGGTGCGTGTGTATTTAGTATGGCAGATGTTTCGCCATTTAATGCGATGGCTTATCCATCAAATCAGGGCAATATAGGTGCTGCTTTTGTCGATGCGGCAACCAATCCACAAGGGTCTTGTTTTTTGCGTAGTACGCCGCTACCCCGCAGTGTTACTGCGCTGAACTGGTGGTCGCTGCTAGTGAGTATGATGCTTGTGTTTGCAGGGGTGCATCGCTACTATCGTAATCGCAGCTGCAACGCTAATTCGTAACGCTAATCTGTAACGGCATTTTGGGCTTTATTTTATTATGCTGATTCAGTATCAATAGACGGTAAAGTCATGCCTGTCAACAGGTTGTCTTACCTTTGTATCTTGCCTTGGTATCTTACCTTGCTATGCTGTTACCTTCGGTGCCATAACACACCTTACAATTTACCGCGTAAACAGGTGGCGAATTGGGCAAATTTGCGCTGGACATAGCCATGGTCGGCGTAAGTCGCTAAAAAATCGGTAGCGGTTGTGTCTGATCTGCCCACAAAAAACGGAGTATTTTTCAAGTAGCTTTTGTATCGGATTGTCGCCCAGAAATCAAGCCGTAAGCCAAGATAAACTGAGATAATTTAAGATAATTTGGCAGTAGACAGAAATTTTGCCATAATGACAATCATAGTAAATGATAAATGATTTGCGATAAATGATTTGCGATAAATGATTTGTGGTGACTGATTTAAGAGAGGTGAATCGATGCGATTGAAACAGGCGAAAACCCCGCGGTACTCAAAAGCGTTTGGGGGTTTGTTTGGCGTAGTGTGGTTGTTGTTTCTCTCGCTGAGTGCGTCAAAGGCAGACGACGTTTTTCAGACAAAAGCGTATTCGCTGAAATTGGTAACAGTGGCAACAGGTTTGGCTAATCCTTGGTCGATTGCTTTTTTACCCAATGGTGATGCGTTAGTGACTGAGCGCGCTGGGCGGTTACGATTGATTGAAAAAACAGAAAACCCAGAAAATCCCTATCAGCTAACATCTGATGCAATTGCTGGATTGCCAGCGGTAGCCGCGCATGGGCAAGGTGGGTTATTAGATATTGCGTTGCACCCCAATTTTGCAGAAAATCGGTGGCTGTATTTGTCTTTTGTGGATGAAACGGATGCTGGATTTACCACGCGATTGATGCGTGCGAAATACCAAGATAACGCGCTGCAGAACGTGGAAATGCTGTTTGAGGCACTGCCTCGCTCGCGGGCAGGTCAGCACTTTGGCGGGCGGCTGCACTTCGACAAACAGGGCGACTTGTATCTGAGTATTGGTGATCGAGGCGAGCGGAATCGCGCGCAAGATGGACTGGATCACGCAGGCAGCATCATTAGACTGCACGACGATGGACAAATTCCTACAGATAATCCGTTTGTGGGTGACAGCCGTGTTTTAGATGCAATCTACAGTACAGGGCATCGCAATCCGCAAGGAATGGCGATACATCCTGATACGGGCGAAATCTGGATTAATGAACATGGTCCACGCGGTGGTGATGAAATTAACCGTATCGAAGCAGGCGCAAACTATGGCTGGCCATTAGCGACCTTTGGTGTTAATTATATTGGCACGAAAATCACCGATAACCCCGAGTTGCCAGGCATGGTGTCACCGCTACTTCAATGGACGCCATCGATTGCCCCTAGTGGCATGATTTTTTATACTGGTGATGCGTTTCCTGAGTGGCAGGGACAGTTGTTGAATGGGGCATTGGCGCATCGACTGATTTCACGTGTTGCTGTGGTTGAAGCCGATGACGGATATGAATTAACCGAAATAGAGCGGCTCCTCTCCGAATTTAATCAGCGCATTAGGGATATTCGGCAATCACCTGATGGGGCGCTGTGGTTATTGACGGACGAACGCCGCGGTGGTGTGTACCAAATTCAGCGTGTCGATTAACCTACGTGGTGGATTGTGTAAAGAAGCACAAATCAGCGCCCTGTAAAAAGCCCTGTAAAAAAGATATCATTGGCAATGGATTCATGGGTAGATTTATGGATGCTTTCAATGGGTTTTGCAAATAGTCTAAGTAAATGAATGGTTCATTAATATGGGTAAATAAAAGGTTAACTCATTGAATAAAAGCAAAAATAGCGAAAAAATAAAAAACGCAAAAGAGACGAAGGCGGCGAAAGTTAAATTCCCCCCGCCACTGATTTATCTGGCGGTGATTTTATTCGGTGTGGCGCTGCAAAAATGGGTGGGCGAATGGCCATTTGAATGGTTGTTTGCATTATCTTTGGGGCAGGCTTTGTCTATCGATGCGCTTTATTCAGTACGAGGCTGGATGCTGGTGTTTTTCGGGGCAGCGGCGGCGGGATTGATTGGTGATAGTTTGGTGCGTTTTATTCAGACAAGGCAGAACCCAGAGCCTTGGACGCCATCACCGCAGTTGATTACCACTGGTGTTTATCGTTTTACTCGTAACCCTATGTATTTAGGTATGGCGCTATTGCAAGGGTTTTATGGCCTTTATGCCTTAAATGGTTGGGTTATTCTGTTGCTGCCGTTATCGATGTTAGGTGTTTACTTTATCGCGATTCGTCCTGAAGAGACCTATTTAGCTGGTGTGTTTGAAAAAGACTACCACCGCTACAAACAATCCGTTCGGCGGTGGTTATAATGCACAGTGGTTATAATGCGGTGATGAGTCTTAATCATCGATTGAAAGTTAGATAAAAAGTTAGATAAATTTAGCGCGTACAAATGGCTGATTGGCAATTGCTAACGCCTCAGGCAAGGTAAAGACGTGGTTAAATAATGCCCAGCCAACGACCGCGCCGTAAATTTTAGGTAATTGACGCAAGTACGCAATATCATCAAGACTCAGTGCGACACCGCTGGCAATGACGGGGCAACTCACCTGGCTGGCTAGTTCGGTGACGTTGGCGAGGCTAAGCTCTGTCCCTGCATGATAGTGATCAATGTCGGTATAAATAATGGCTGCAACGCCTAAATTTTCGTAATATTTGGCTAATTCGCTGGCAGTAAATTGGGAGGTTCGTTCCCAGCCGTTGGTCACGACGTGGCCTGCTTTGACATCAAGGCTAACGACAATTTTTTCTGGGTATTTAACGATTAGTTGTTCAACAACATGTCGATTTAAAACCGCCGCTGAGCCAATAATAAGGCGATCAGCGCCCGCATTAATCCACTGGTCAGCAATGCTCATTGAGTGGATGCCGCCAGCGACTTGTACGGGGATGTCAACGGTGGCGATTAGGCGCTCAATGACGGCTGTGTTATCACTGCCGTGTCCAAAGGCGGCGTCTAAATCGGTGACTTGTAGATAAGTGGCCCCTTCGTCCTGAAATTGCTTTGCCGCATCAATTGGCGATAAGTCAAAAATTTCTGGGGTTGCTTTGGGTGTATGTCTTAGGTTGACACATTGACCGCCGATAATTTCGATAGTGGGGTATAGTTGCATAGCCTCCTCGTGCGTTAGTGCGTTAAATGTCGTGCGTTAAATGTATAGATTTGTATAGATTCGTCGTGTCGTTTTGTCGTTATTTGATTGCTTATCAATAAATACTAATTGTAGTATAACATAAAGCGATGATATTTGCAGAAGATGATATTTGCAGACGCTAAGTTTTGCTGAGCCGGTCTATTTGAATACCCAAAAATAATAAATAAGGTAATTGATAAAGGTAATGCAACCTGTGGTGAGTATCTGGGAAACCCAAATTAAATCAGTCCAACTAATGAGTAGCTTGAGTAAAAAATAGTTCAAAGTTGCCTGGATGGCGATTGCCAAACAATATCTAGGGGCAACGACTCGAAACGCGGCGTTAGAATGAAAAACTTTTCGTTGTGATAAAATAAATTTGGTAACCGCGCCGCCGATAAAGCCAATGCCACTCGCAGTGAGTGGCGTCACGGATGCAGTCGCGAGGAGAATAAACATAATAGCGTAGTGCACAATAGTCGCTAATGCACCCGTTAGGGTATGTAAGAAAAATCGGACGGTATGCGATTTTAGTATCTGCCTTAGCACGATTTATTTTTTAAGGAATGAAAAAATAGGATGGTACCAAAGTTTGCAGCGCGCCAATAAACCTACAATAGATACGCCGACAACGCCAATACCATACTGAACCGAGCGTTTGAAATTAATTGAGCTTGCTGCTTCAAAATACTTGGTAGGGACAGAAATCTCGCCCAAAGCATAGTCGGCTAAAATAACTTGGGCGAGCATTTGATTGTCAAAGACAAAATCTTCGGAATTGTCATCAAAAGGGATGTTTTCAAGCAATTCACGTGAAAATGCGCGATATCCTGTGTGATATTCAGACAGTTTTGCGCCGAGTAATAAATTCTCAAATGCGGTAAGGAATCGATTGGCAATGTATTTCCAGTACGGCATACCGCCTTTGAGCGCACCGCCGCCTAAAATCCTTGAGCCCAATGCCGCATCATAAATGCCCGATGCAATCATGCTAATCATTGCGCCTGCTAATTTGGGGTCGTATTGATAGTCTGGATGCACCATAACAACAATATCAGCGCCATGCGCCAAAGCAGTCTGATAGCAAGTTTTTTGGTTGCCACCATAGCCACGATTTTCATTGTGTTTAATGACGGTGATACCTAGCGATTCAGCAACCGTCACCGTATTATCGTGGCTATTGTCATCGACTAGGATGACTTCATCGATAATGTCGTGCGGGAGTTCACGATAGGTTTGTTCCAAGGTCAGTCCTGCGTGATACGCGGGCATTACAACAATAATTTTTTGTCCGTTAAGCATGATAATGTCAGTTTATTAGTTCACCAGAGAATGCCTTGACGTGTCTAGTGTGTATGCCTGCCTAGTATACTAGTATCCCTAGCGTACTTTGCTAGCCGTAATCATTTGATTGACCAGCTCAGGCTGATTGACGATGTCGAAAATTTTAACATATTTATCCTCATAAAGCGCTGGAAATTTGTCAAACAGCGCATCACAGGCGTCAAAGCTGACAGGGTGCGAGCGCGTTGGGCGCATGGCGGGTTTTTGCCAGATGAAGAGGCGGATGTCTTTGTTTATCCAATCATTCTCTTGAGAGAGTTGTACGAAATTGTCAAAATGTAAGTTACGTTTGGGGTGGGCAGATAATTCGCCAATAACGGTGTCTGGATTGCACAATCCGTTGGTAAAGCCAGGGAGTACGGGCTGTGAAAGTGCCGCTTCATAGCGGGGGCCTGCCCAGTAATCGCTTCTAAAATAAAACGGCGCTAGGACAAGGTTGCCGTTATATTTAGGATTGTTTTTGATTGCTTGCGGGAGCGTGAGCGTTGGTAAGGCTTGAATTGTCTGTTGGACTAAATTTCGTTCAGGATTCGGCGAAAAGTAATAATAAGCGCTGGCCGTGTTGCTGTTATTTGGCTGTTTGAAGGCTGGCAGTATGCTGTGTTGATAAATCTGTCCATTTAATAAGCCAACGCTGATAATGGCGATTAAAGGCAGTGTAATTCCTTGGGTTAAGATATTTTTTTTCTTGGCTCTCTGTTTTTCGTGTGTGTTTGGTGGCGTTTTTTTGTTTAATTTTTTTAATTTGTTTAATGCCGAGTGGCGTAACCTAGCGAGAAAATTAATCGTGCGATAAGCGCCGACACTGGCACATAAAAAGAGTAATGGCAAAATAGCCATTAAATAACGCCCAAACGTGAGTTCATTAAATACCCAAGCGGGTTTGGATAGATAGATGCTCAGTAAAATAAGCAAAGCGCCAAGCAGCGCTGACCTCACGATAGGGAATTGAGTTAAGGTCGCAGGCAGTCCAATCAATGCAAGTAGCAGGGTCCCTGTTGTAACAAGGGTATGCGAGTTGCCTAACCAAACATAAACGACCTGTTGGTAAGTTTCGAGCGTGGGTAAGTCTCTGCCGCCTTTGGCGCTAAGTAAGTCAAACGAACCAATCAGCGGCGGTAGAATCAATACGAGTGTCAGTAGGCTAAACGGGATGCCAATGTTACATAGACGCCAGCAATGCGTGAGTAGCTGTGACTTATCCCGACAAAGGTTGGCCGTTGCATAGTAGATAAACGGGGCGATAACAAATGGTCCGATAACAGGGAGCGCCCAAATCGCCGTGGCTGCAAATAGGCTATAGCAACAGATACTCATGACAATCTGCCGCTGGCTTTTGGCTTGCTCCCAATAATAAGTAAATGCCGCGAGTGCAACCCATGCAAACGGGATAACAAAGGCGTAAGGACGAGCGATACGGCTGTAAGTGATGAGTAGCGGTGAGCAAGCGATAAATAAGGCGGTCAGTAAGGCAATCACTGGGCTTTTGGTTTTTAGGTAGATAAATGCAGCGCCAATAAAGGCAATGGAGATAATCATCCCTGGTAACCGCATCAGTGTTTCGTTTACCGTGGTCAGTTTGGCGAGTAACGCATAATAAATGGTCATTGGGATGCTGTGGTCGGCGTAACCAAAATTTCGATAAAGCTGGCGGATAGAGAGTTCTTCTATACGGAAAATGGCATGCCACTCATCATCAATAAGAATTTGTTGTGTGAATTGGTCCAGTCTCAGCCAGCAGCCCAGCATAAAAATCAGCATAAAAATAGCCCATACTGCCCAAGGTTGAACAGCCGTTTGGGTGAGCGCTTGAGTGATAGTCTGGGTGGTGGTCTGAGTATTAGTCTGAGCAGTGTGGGTGTTTTTAGGCATTGTTGTTAATGGCTTTTGTTGCAAGAAGGAAGGCAAGAAGGGAAGCAAGGGGAGAGGTTTTTCAAAAGACAAATGATAAACAAAGCGCTAGATAACAATGTGTCAAAACGGTGAAGGTTTTTTAGCGATTATCAAGGTGTTTAACACATTGCATCTAACTATTTTTGCAGTAAGTGTTTGGGTGGCCGCTGTCAGTTGTCACGTGGTTTTAGCCTGTTTGGTTGTGAGGTTAGTGCTGTCAGTGCATGAAATGATTAAAAAATAGCAACAAAACAGCGAAAAACAGCAGGTAAGCGAATGGCGATAAGCGCGCCAAACGCTGCTGCTTGATGCTGCTTGAATTTTATTGTAATGATGGTGCTGTTTTGTTGCTATTTTTTGGTGCTTGTTTAGTCTTTTAAGACAAACGTTATGCACAGATTGACGCGATATTCGTCAATTTTGCCGTCTTTGATGGTGACGCTTTGGTCTTTGACCCAAGCAGACGTCATGCCATCGATGGTTTTGTTGGCGCGCTCAACCGCGTTTTCGATCGCGTGTTCGAAGCTGGTTTCAGACGAGGCAATAATTTCGGTGACTTTGGCGATAGACATGTGTTGATACTCCTAATTGATTTGATTGGTTGCTTAAATTGGGCGCTTAAATTTTGGCGTTCGTTGAATTAGACACTTGTCAGCATCTTGTCAGTTGCTTGCTCCTCATGGCGTAAATGAACTTGAACAAACTTGAACAAATAAAAACCCGATCTTCAGTTGCCAGTGTAGTGTATTTTTCCGAGTGGAGCAACGAGAACATTATTTTAACGAAATAGTGTTACAGAGGGCGGTGACTTTTATGTTATGATAATCCGCTTTGTTTTTAGTGGCATTTTAGATGTGTCAGCTGTATGTTTCGCTATGCTTCGCTGTGCATGTTTGCCATTAGATAATGTAATTAGTCAGTAGAATAGAATATAATGAGAGGTAACGGTGATTAAAATCACGCTTCCCGACGGTAGTGTGCGGGAGATGTCAGTCGGTACAACGTTGGCAGATGTCGCGCAGTCAATTGGTCCAGGGCTTTATAAGGCGGCAGTTGCAGGCACTGTTAATGGCGTTGAGCGGGACTTGTGCGACCCGATTACAGCCGATGCAGCGGTCACCTTGTTAACGACAAAGGATGCGGCTGGTGTTGATGTGATGCGCCATAGTTGTGCACATTTGTTTGGTCACGCGGTTAAGCAATTGTTCCCAGAGACGCAGATGGTGATTGGCCCAGTGATTGAGAATGGGTTTTACTATGATGTACATAGCGCGCACCGCTTTACGCCAGAGGATATGGAGAAAATTGAAGCGCAGATGGAGTCACTGGCTGCAACGGGTTATGACGTGCTGAAGCGTGTGACGCCGATAGCCGAGGCACGTGAGATTTTTGTCGCGCGGGGCGAAGATTACAAGGTGCGATTAATCGATGAAATGGACGCATCGGTAACTGCGGTCGGGCTGTATTATCACCAAGAATATGTCGATATGTGCCGTGGGCCACATGTGCCTAATATGGGGCATTGCAAGGCGTTTAAGCTGACCAAGCTGGCAGGTGCGTATTGGCGTGGTGATGCAAGCAATGAACAGCTACAGCGCATTTATGGAGTCGCATTTGCGGATAAAAAAGCGCTAAAAAATCATTTGGAGCTCCAAGCAGAGGCCGAGCGTCGTGACCACCGTAGGCTAGGTAAGGCGCTGGATTTGTTTCATATGCAGGACGAAGCACCAGGCATGGTGTTCTGGCATCCAAATGGCTGGATGGTTTATCAAAAGTTAGAGCGTTACATGCGCCAACAGCAACAGCTAAGTGGTTATCAAGAGATTAAAACCCCACAAATTTTAGATCGGTCATTGTGGGAACGTTCTGGGCATTGGGATAAGTATAGCGATGCCATGTTTACGACACAAAGTGAATCGCGTGACTTTGCGGTCAAACCGATGAATTGCCCTTGTCACGTGCAGGTGTTTAACCAAGGCTTAAAAAGCTACCGTGAATTACCATTGCGATTGGCTGAGTTTGGTTCTTGTCATCGCAACGAGTTGTCGGGCGCATTGCACGGGCTGATGCGAGTGCGAGGCTTTGTGCAAGACGATGGTCATATTTTCTGTACCCCTGCGCAAATTCAATCAGAGAGTATTGCCTTTATTAACTTTTTGCATCAGGTTTACGAGGATTTAGGGTTTACTGAGATTCTCTATCGATTGTCAACGCGACCCGAAAAGCGCGTTGGATCTGATGCCGTTTGGGATAAGTCTGAGCAAGCGTTAGCCGATGCGCTCAATAGCCAAGGCGTAGACTGGGAGACGTTGCCAGGGGAGGGGGCATTTTATGGGCCTAAGATTGAGTTTTCACTAAAAGATGCCATTGGTCGCGTTTGGCAATGCGGCACACTACAGGTCGACTTTAATATGCCTGAGCGATTAGGTGCGTCTTATATCAACGAAGCGGGTAACCGCGAAACGCCGGTTATGCTGCATCGAGCAACGCTGGGGTCGTTTGAGCGCTTTATTGGTATTTTGACTGAACATTACGCAGGCGACTTCCCATTTTGGCTGGCGCCAGTGCAAGCGACGGTGCTTAATATTTCAGAAAAACAGAACGATTATGTCCTAGCGGTGACCGAAAAAATGCAAAAAGCAGGATTTATTGTGAATAATGACTTGAGAAATGAGAAGATTGGGTATAAAATTCGCGAGCATGTTGCAAAACGAACGCCTTATTTGTTAGTGGTCGGCGGTGAAGAAATGCAGCAAGGTACCGCAAATCTTAGAAAGCGCGGACAAAAAGAGCCAGTTGGAACAATGACAATCGACGAAATCATTGAGTTGTTCCGAACGCAAGATAAGTAAAATTAACGTAACGTATTGAATAAAATATTTTTTCGATACTGGAGAATGAGTCATAGCTAAAGAGCAAGAAACACGAATTAACGAAGCCATCAAAGATGCTTCTGTCAGGTTAATCGATGAGAATGGCGAGCAGCTGGGGGTGGTGCCGATAGCGGATGCCCTGAGCCGTGCTGAAAGTGTTGAGTTGGACTTGGTGGAAATTGCTGCCAATAAGGACGGTGTCATTTGCAAAATCATGGATTACGGTAAGTACCGTTATGAGTTGCAAAAGAAAAAAGCCGAAGCCAAGAAAAAACAAAAACAAATTCAGGTCAAAGAGGTTAAGTTCCGACCAGGAACTGACGTGGGGGATTATCAGGTAAAACTACGCAACCTGATACGTTTCCTAGAAGACGGTGATAAAGTCAAAATAACGATTCGCTTTCGCGGTCGTGAAATGGCTCACCAAGAGTTAGGTGCAGAATTGCTGAAACGTTTGGAGTCTGATTTGGCCGAATATGGCGCAACAGAACAAAAAGCGGATATGCAAGGTCGGCAAATGACCATGGTCATGGCGCCGACAAAAAAGAAATAGCACTGAGTAATATAAACGAACGACTAGGTAAAGTCGTCAATGCGGAGTTGTTAACATTATGTCAAAACTAAAAACACACAAAGGCGCCGCCAAGCGCTTTAAAAAGACCGCGAGTGGTTTCAAACGAAATCAATCGCATCGCCGTCATATTCTGACTAAAAAGTCGACGAAGCGTAAGCGTCAATTGCGCATGGGAATGATGGTCTGTCAACGTGATGTGGCAGCTGTCAAACAAATGTTACCCAACGTTTAACTTGTTAGGAGAATAGACAATGGCAAGAGTAAAAAGAGGTGTGACTGCGAGAGCGCGCCACAAGAAAGTATTAGATAAAGCAAAAGGTTACTACGGTGCTCGTAGAAAGACTTATAGAAGCGCCAAACAAGCAGTAATCAAAGCAGGGCAGTATGCCTACCGTGATAGAAAGCAAAGAAAACGTCAGTTTCGCCAGCTATGGATTGCGCGTATTAATGCAGCGGCGCGACAGTGCGATTTATCTTATAGCCGATTTATCGATGGATTAAAGAAGTCTAATATAGAAATTGACCGCAAAGTATTGGCTGATATTGCCGTGTATGACGCGGTTGCATTTGCTAAATTGGCAGAAAAAGCCAAGGCTGCAATCAGCTGATTTTATTGGCTGATTTGGATATGCTTCGGCCTCAAGGAACAAAAGCACACTGCTTAATGTGGTGTGCTTTTGGTTGTTTTGGGGGCGGCAGTCACGCATCATTTGCGTCGGGTTGGACTGGGATTGGACTGCGGTACTGGTCTACAAGCTATTGCACTACAAGGTGCACTGTAGCCCGATTGCAGCATTCGATTGCGATGTTCGCATGAATAAGTCAATTTGCAAGGTAAGTCAATGGATAAAGAATTAGAATTACTACTAACGCAGGCGCTTACGCTGATTGCACAGGAAAAGCGACTGGATAACCTAGATAAAATCCGTGTTGAATGGCTAGGGAAGAAAGGATTTTTTGCACAAAAAATGACAGATTTGTCTGCCTTGTCGGCTGAGGAAAAGCCAAAATTCGGACAACTAATCAATCAAATGAAAACCCAAGTTCAACAGGCATTGATTGATAAAAAAGCAGCACTTGAAGCAGACCAGTTGGCCTATCAACTGCGCCGAGAGCGCTTAGACATAACAATGCCAGGTCGTTATCGAGAGATCGGTAGCCGGCATCCTATTTCCTTGGCGCGCGAAAAAATCGAGCGTTTTTTCACGCGTCATGGCTTTGTTATTGAGACAGGGCCTGAAATCGAAGACGATTTTCATAATTTTGAAGCACTAAACATCAGCAAAGATCATCCTGCCCGCGATATGGCTGATACGTTTTATGTTGATGACGAAATGGTATTGAGAACGCACACGTCTAATGTGCAAATACGCACGATGAAAACACAGCAGCCGCCGCTAAGAATGATTGCACCAGGTCGTGTTTACCGTAGTGATTCCGACATGACGCACACACCGATGTTCCATCAAATCGAAGGCATGTGGATTGATGAGGCGGTGAGTTTTGCGGATTTAAAAGGAGTGCTGATTGCATTTCTTCGTGATTTTTTTGATACACCTGATTTGCGCGTGCGATTTCGCCCCTCGTATTTTCCGTTTACTGAGCCTTCGGCTGAGGTCGATGTGGCCTACGGGGATTCAGGATGGCTTGAGGTGTTGGGCTCTGGCATGATGCATCCAAAAGTACTAGAAGCGGGTGGTATTGATTCGAGCAAATACTGTGGCTATGCTTTTGGTATGGGGATTGAACGGTTGGCTATGCTACGTTATCAGGTTAAAGATTTGCGCCTGTTTTTTGAAAACGATGTGCGTTTTTTGCATCAATTTAAATAGGCAGGTTGATTGTTATGTTGATAAGTAAACAGTGGTTGAATTCATTTGTACAGACAGATTTGTCGACCCAAAAAATTGCTGAGAAATTGACCGCACTGGGTTTGGAGGTTGAATCGATTCAATCTGCCGCGCCTGCGTTGGATAAAATCGTAGTGGGCAGCGTTGTTGCACTGGAGCCGCACCCTGATGCGGATAAGCTTCGCGTGGCCTCTGTTGATGTGGGTGAAAAAACGCCTTTGCAGATTGTCTGTGGCGCCCCCAATGTTGCTGTTGGCGGGGTTTATCCTGTGGCGGTCGTTGGCGCAGTGATGCCACAGGGTCTAAAGATTAAAAAAACAAAGCTCCGTGGCGTTGAATCTAGTGGCATGTTATGCTCGGCCAGCGAGTTGGGGCTAGCTGAAAAAAGCACGGGATTAATGGCGCTGCCTACTGAATTGACCGTAGGTGAGCCCGTTGAAAAAGCCCTTGATTTAGTCGATGAAATCATCGAAATTGGTTTGACCCCAAACCGTGGGGACTGTTTTTCGATGTTGGGTGTTGCACGAGATTTGGCTGCCAGCTTAAATGTGAATGTCGATTTAGCCAATGCGATGGCGATAACGTCAGAAAACGCAGCGACTATTGCCTCAGGTTCAGACTCGGGCTCAGGCTCAGAATCAGAGTCAGAGTCAGAGTCAGAGTCAGAGTCAGAGTCAGATAAGCATTCACCCCAAGTCAAGCTCGAGGCAATCGATGCTTGTCCACAGTATATTGCACAAACCATTAGCGGTATCAATAATCGCGCCAGTTGTCCCATGTGGCTTTTAGAGCGATTGCGGCGTGCTGGGGTGCGCTCAGTGTCACCAGTCGTTGATGTGGTCAACTACGTGATGTTGGAGTTAGGGGCGCCAATGCATGCTTTCGATGCGCAAAAAATAGATGGCGATATTGTGGTCCGTTGGGCAAAACCTGCCGAGTCATTGGCGTTATTAGATGGTAAAACCATTGATTTGGCAAAAGACATGTTGGTTATCGCGGATAGCCAGCAGCCCATTGCTTTGGCAGGTATTATGGGCGGCGCGAATAGCGAAGTGTCAGCAGATACCACGACAATCGTGCTCGAATCGGCATGGTTTGCGCCGAGCGCTATTGCGGGGCGGGCACGGCGCCTTGGTTTGCATACCGATGCTTCCAAACGCTTTGAACGCGGGGTCGATTATTCGATGCAGGCGCAAGCAATCGCGCGTGCTGGACAGCTCATTGTGCAAATTTGTGGCGGACAGTTACACCAACAGACCATCGCTTTAGATAAGGCCAATTTACCCTCAAGGCCAACAATTACACTCAGACAAAAGCAAGTCGATCAGTTATTAGGGACAAAGTTTCCAAAGCGCCTCATTGTTGAAATATTGCGTGCGTTAGGGATGACGGTATCAGAAACGGATAAAGGCTGTTATGAAGTCGTGCCACCCAGTTATCGCTTTGATTTGTCAATAACACCTGACTTGATTGAAGAGCTTGCTCGCGTTTGGGGTTATGATAATATTCCTGTTGCCCCCATTCATTTTACTGAGTCTGGCGAAGCATCTAAGCCTCAGTCGTTATCGATGTCACGCGGTGATATCCATAGCACGTTAGTTAATTTAGGCTATAGCGAAGCGATTAGTTATAGTTTTGTTGATAGTGCGCTGGCTGATTTATTATCCGATACAAACGGCAGTATGGCGCTGAGAAACCCAATCTCTCAAGAGATGGGGGTGATGCGCACCAGTTTATTACCCAGCCTAGTGAAGTTGGTGGCCTATAATAAAAATCGACAACAAAATGAGTTGCGGCTGTATGAATTTGGGAGTGGGTATTGCCGCAATGATGATGGCACAATTACTCAAACCAGAAAGTTAGCAGGTGTTGCGACAGGGTTAATGCACCCGATGCAGTGGGGCTACCAACAGCGTACGGTTGATTTTTTTGATTGCAAAGGCGATATCGAGACGATATTAATGCAGTGTGGTGTACCGCTTGACGCACTAACCTTTGCGCCCGCTACGCAAAGTTGGTTGCATCCAGGGCAATCAGCGCATATAATCTATCGTGATGAGGTGATAGGATTTATTGGCGCTCTGCACCCTAGTGTGCAGAAAAAACTCGAAATCAGTGCACGGGTTTTTGCGTTTGAAATAGACGTCGATGCGATTACAGATAAGCCCGTTCCTGTTGCGAAGCCTTTGTCTAAGTATCCTGAAATTCGTCGCGATATTTCTGTATTAGTTGCACAACGTTGTGCAACAGCACATTTGTTGGCGGCGATTAAATCAGTGTCTCAAGACTTGGTGACAAATGTCTGTTTATTTGACGTTTATATTGGCAGGAATATTCCTAAAAACACGAAGAGTATGGCCATTGCTATTTATTTACAAGACCAAAAGCAAACCCTAACGGATTCGCAAGCCGATGCGATTATCCAAGAAGTAACTAACAAATTATCTACTGAATTTAACGCAACATTGAGAGGTTGATTATGACAATGACACTAACAAAAGCTGATATCGTTGAAGCAATTGCAAAAAAAATCGATATCGAAAGAACTGAAATCAAAGTTTTGGTTGATGAGATTTTTGAAGAAATTAGAAAATCGTTAGAGAGTGGCGAGAACGTTCGCATTTCTGGCTTTGGTAATTTCTTGTTACGTGACAAGCCAGTACGCCCAGGGCGTAACCCGAAAACAGGTAAAGAAGTTGACATTTCAGCACGCCGCGTGGTGACCTTTAAATCGGGTCAAAAATTACGGGCGCGAGTTGAGTCGGTCAAACCCTAGTCCATCGCAACATCAAGCCATATCACTGGCGCTCGATTGTCGAGGAGTCAGTGATGTGGCTTTTTTTCTAGCGTGCCTGTCAGCGTGCCTGCCGCCTAGTTTATCTCGGGGTAATGGTTTGAAGGTGGCGGTAACGGGTTTGAGTTGGTTAACGGTTTGAGGCGAGATTTTTAGCCCTCAGCGATGCCCTATGGCTATTTGGCGATTAACCTGGACAACCGTGATCTAGACAATCAGTTGATGATAAAATAACAAAAGAGGGTGTTATGCGTTATACAGTAAAACTAAAAAACGATAATACAGTATTCGAGGTCGATGAAAATGAGACCATTTTAGATGCCGCCCTGTCTCAGGGTGTTCGTTTGCCGTATGGCTGTAAAAATGCACAATGTTTTGGTTGCTTGCAAGAAATTGAGCATGGTGAGGTTGAATATCGCCGTGAAATCAAAGATGTTGGCGACTTGCTCAAATACCAAACGATGCTCTGTCAAGCCTATGCCAAATCAGATGTCGTGCTGTCTGGCCAGCAATTACCTGATTTAACAGTTGATACAGTAGCTACCGATGCACAGTCTGCCGATATGCAATCAACTAGCACCCACACGCAAGCGAAAGAACCATCGTTGTCAGCAGACCAGCAGGAAGGCACAGATAAGCCCGCAAGACCGCCGATTACGGTGAGTACGTTTCCCGTTAAGGTGGTCAAAAATAACAAATTAGACGACGAGGTTCACCAAGTTGAACTGGCCTTGCCTGAGCGCATTACGTTTGCCTTTATACCTGGTCAATATCTTGATGTATTGCTAGAAAACGGGGAACGCAGAAGTTTCTCTATCGCGCATTATGACGAAGAGAAAAAAGTCATTACGATTTATATTAAATATATAACGGGTGGTTTTTTTTCCGATTATGTTTTTTCGCACTTAACACTAGGCACGATTTGGACAATTGAGGCACCATTAGGCCCCTTTATTTTGCAAGACAGCGAACGCCCCGTGCTAATGATTGCGACTTCTACTGGTATTTCTCCGCTATTTGCTATGCTGGATACACAGGCACAGCAACACGAATCACGGCAATTTTTGTTGTATTGGGGCGTACGTTATCCTAGTTATTTATTTCTTGACGCCGCATTGGATGAGTTGGCCACTAAGCTGCCCAATTTACAGTATACGCCTGTGGTTTCTCGTCCAACCGATGAATGGGCGGGTCGTGCGGGCTACCCGCAACACGCGGCTATCGAAGACATCAAAGACTTATCGGCGTTTGATATTTATATTAGTGGTGGACAGGCGCTGATTGATGATGCGGTAGCCAGTTGCCTCGCTGCAGGTGCCGTGAGAACACAAATTTATTTGGATGTGTTTAGTTTTCAATCGCAGAACAGATGACAGCAAATGCATTGACCTATGCGCGCTTTTTTTTGGCTGCTTGTCGAAGAGAGGTATGCAACCGCTACATGAATAGCACCTTTGGTGTGTTGTGGCTGTTTTTAAATCCTGTTTTGCAGCTAGCGATTTATTATTTTGTTTTCGAGATTATTTTTCAAATCAAATTTAATACGGCGGCTGGTCAAAACTTTATTACTTTTTTAGCGGTGGGGCTTTGGCCTTGGGTCGCCTTTAGCGAGGCGCTAGTGTCTGGTACTAATGCAATTGATAAGCATAAGGATTTGCTAAAAAAAATCTATATTCCGAGTAGTATTTTTGTTGCCGTCGAGGTCATAGTGCCATTCGCCATCCATTTTATTGGGCTGATATTTGCGCTGCTAGTGATTCGTTTGTTTTTGGGGCAGTCGATTGAATTTGTATGGTTGCCTATTGTTTTGTTGGTTTATGTGATTCAGTGTGGGTTTTGTCTTGGACTTAGTTTGTTATTGGCAGGTTTGCAGGTCTTTTTAAAAGATGTCGCACAAATACTCACCCCGATAGTGATGGTTTGGTTTTACCTGACCCCAGTAATCTACCCACCGCACCTAGTGCCTGAGGGCCTACAAGTTATCTTGCAATACAACCCGTTGTCACATTTTGTATTTGCCTACCGCGAGTTATTGCTTGCGGGTAATCTGCCGAGTGTTGGCGTTTGGGGTTGGTTATTTTGTTTTGCTGTGGTGTCGGTATTTCTTGGTTTTGCGGTATTTAAACGGCTATCGACAAGATTTGAGGATATGTTTTAGTGAAAAGCGAAACGTTAATCGAATTAGTCTCGGTATCCAAGTCGTACCCCAAGCTCAACACCACGGGGCTAAGGCTTTCGGCATTGAAATCTGCCTTATTTAATCGCCCTTATCCGCACGACCACTCAATTATTGAATCGGTGTCTTTACGCGTCGCGCGTGGTGAGTCATTGGGTATTATTGGTGAAAATGGCGCGGGCAAATCAACGTTATTAAAGCTTATTTCTGGCGTATTGCATCCGACGCATGGCACGGTGACTTGCCACGGTCGTATTTCGGCATTATTAGAGCTGGGTGCAGGTTTTCACCCAGAATATAGCGGTCTAGAAAATATTAAAATGAACGCCGTTTTGTCTGGATTGTCTGGGCCAGCGTTAGCAGAAAAACTCACCGCAATTATCGACTTTGCCGATATCGGTGAATATATCCACGAGCCGATTAAGCACTATTCATCGGGCATGGTGGTTCGTTTGGGGTTTGCGATGATGACGGCGCTATCGCCTGATCTGTTGATTACCGATGAAGTGCTTGCGGTAGGCGATGAATCCTTTCAAAAAAAATGTATCGCTTGGATGCAAAGTTATCTGGCCAGTGGCGGCACATTACTGCTGTGTTCTCATGGCATGTATCATATTCAAAAATTATGCACACATGCACTGTGGATGGAAAATGGTCGTATTCGTCAGTATGGCAGTGCACTTGATGTCACCCAAGCCTATTTGAGCTACCACGAGAAAAAAAGCAAAAAAGCGCAATCAGAATTAGCAACGACAGCAATCAGTGAAGGTCAATACAGCATTCAATCCGCGACGTTATGCGATGCCGATGGACAGGCCTTAGAAAAAATCAAACACCAATCTGACTTATACCTTAAAGGCGTGGTCTATTCGCCTGATGGGCGCTCGCCAGTGGTGGCCGTTGGGATTAATCGATCTGATGGCAGTGCCATTTATGGCATGACAAGTGCGATGGATGATGTGACATTGACACCAATTGATGAAAAGCATTTTGCATTTACTGTCTGTTATCCTACGATTGCGTTATTGCCAGGGCAGTTTATCGTGAACTTACATGCAATGGATCCAGAAGCCATTCGTCTTTTTGATACCTATGAATTGCCGCTAACCGTTCAAGGTGACCTTATCGCCTTAGGCAGTGTTTATCTGAATCATCATTGGATTAAATAAACCATGTCAGTTATGCCCGTTATGCCAGTTATGCCAGTTATGCCAGTTTCTGTGGTCATGGTGTCTTATTATACGGGGCAAGTGTTGCAAGACAGTGTTGCGGCGTTACTGGCAGGCCGTCAGCAATTATTGCAAAACGCGGCGGGCGCAGCACTGCAGCTTATCATTGTCGATAATGGCAATGATGAAAAAACGCGTGCTTATTTGCACCAATTAGCCGCTGATAAACAGATTGACCTTCTCTCAGGGCAGGGCAATATTGGATTCGCAGCAGGCAGTAATTTAGGCGTATCACGCGCAAAACATGCGTGCTTATTATTAATTAATCCTGACTGTATCTTGCCGCCAGACGCATTGCTTAGCTTGTTGGCTAGACAGGCAGCGATGGACGCAACAACACTACTATCGCCTTGGATTGTTAATCGAAATGGCAGTGAGCAACGCGGTTTAAGGCGTAATGTGTTGACGCCGATGGCGCTCGCCATCGAAATGCTAAAGCTCGATAAGCTATTGCCCAGCTTGCGGCATAAACGGTTTAATTTGGTGGGTCAGCCTGTGTCAGCGGAATTGCTGAGTATCCCTGTCTGTAGCGGCGCTTGTATGCTGATGCCGACGGCACTGTTTCATCGGTTAGGTGGATTTGATGAACGGTATTTTTTGCATGTTGAAGATATTGACTTTTGCCGACGGCTTGTGGAAAATGGCGGACGGATTTTATTAGATACGCGGGTTTCTATCACGCACGTCAAAGGAACAAGTAATGCAAGCAAGCGGCAAGTAGAGCGCCATAAACGGGATGGTTTTCGGTACTATTTCTCGCGCTATCATCCGTTGTTTTGGGTGAGTCCTTTGGGTTGGGGGCTACAACTCATGATAGAATTAAAGTATCGTCTTACACCGTCGGATTAAATCGTTGGGTTGATTACGCTGGGTGCTCAATTTAAAGGCAGTGCAAATGGGCGCAGTCAAATGGATAAATAGCTAGAAAAAAGATAGGCAAAGGTAAGTGAACGCAAATTAACGCAAACTAACGTAAATGGATAAAGCGGTGTGCAAAATATGGTGTACAAAATATGGTGTGCAATGACCTCAGACGAAAAATGGATAAGAACATGTGGTGCTTCTTTGTCAGGTTGAATGATTTTTATGCAATCAATAAAGACTAAATCTTTTGCGCTATTTGTCTTTGCAGGCATGATTGCTTGTCTGTTGCTTTGGGCGTTGCTTGCGGTTTTTTTTACGCCGTCTTATTTGGCGACGCAATTGAAATTCACCGATTCTGGATTGGATTTTCAGTCGTTATCTCAACCGCTATCTCAGTCGCTATCTCAGCCGCTAAATGATAACAATATTCAGAAAGCCAACCCCTTAGCGTCCCAGCCAATACTGGATGCCAAGTCCCAAGCCGCGATTCATTTGCCGTTTGACAAAGCGAGACAGGCGTTTTTTTATGAGACGTTGGTGCTGCGATTTGCCAAAAAACACCCCTTGCAAACGTTTACGTTGTCTCTTTGGGGAAACGAAGCACATTCGCCTTATTCATCCAAAACGTTAACTAAGGCAAAAAACCTATCACCCGTTGAGATCCCGATTTTATACACGGATGGTTTGACTGCTCGTGTGCACCTAGAAAATTACGCCGAACAGTTAGCGCAGTTAGACCAGTTGGGCGGGATTCGTGCAATGACATTGGCCGCTGATGGCATCATTGCGCCTTATGAGTTGGCGGAAGTTATTTGGCAGCCCCGTGAGATACGCTGGTTTGATTTGCCTGCTTTATTGGTCAGTAAACATAGCCCGTTAAAGCCGCACCAGTTCATGATTAGCTACGCAGGTTTGCTGGGGTTGGTTTTTTTATTGATATTAGTGGCGGCAAAACAGCTAAGCGCCAAAGCGTGGTGGGCTGTATTGGCGCTTTGTTGGGTGCTTTGGGATAATTGGCGCTGGATCACGTTACGTGACAGTATGCTGCCAGCGACGACGTGGCCAGTAGTGTTTGAGGCAACCTCTGAGCATCACGGGGTAGCAAGCGAGAAAAACGGATTGCAAACGATTGAGCCTGCGGTCGAGCCGCGTGGCGTCAGTGCCAATCCACAGGGGAGTATACCGCTACAGCAAGGTTCACAGCTACAGCCAAGGTTGCAGGAGGCGCCTGATGATTGAGTTAATGGTTTTTTTAGCGGCGCAGACCCTCTTGGGCAGCGCTTTGGTTTTAGCTTGCCTCAAACGGCGTTATGGCTACGTATTTTTTGCGTTAGGATTGGGTGTGCTGCTGGGCATAGTTGCCAACCTGGGCTTGATTAGTTTTTACCAAACCATCCGCAGTGATTGGCAATGGGCAGAGATTGCTGGCTTGAATGTATTATTGGCGCTGCCAATTCTGTGGTTTTTTCGCGCCAAAAATTGCACGCTAGAGGAATTACGCTTAGAAAAAGCACCGAGTAACCTGTCGCGATTTATATTTACGCTATTGCTGGGCTATTTGTTAATTCGTCTTGGGCTGTCTGTCTTTGATTATGGTCGTGAGATAACGGCGCTGACGGATTTGTCCCCGCATTTGTCCCCGCATTTGGGCAGTATTCGTCTTTTTGACCATCCAAGTAACGTTAAGGGTGACGCGCCTTTTTACGTAACGGAGATGGGAAAAATGTTCTTGGATTTATATACGCAATCTATTCAACGCGCAGGAATGGCGCCGCTACAAACCAGTGTTAATAGCCTGTTACTGTATTGGTTTATGATGATGGTTGGTATGGGGCTGATGGTTTATGGTGGCTTGCGATATTTGGGTGCGCCACCGTTACTTGCGCTAACCGCGATCTATTTGTTGGTATCTTTGCCCGTGTTAACACCGATGCTGATGACGATATCGCCCTCAATATCACTTTCATCAGAGAAAATACACGCTCAAATAGGTGGTTATGGGGCAATCGCAATGATGGTGCAAGTCGCTTTGACAATCGGGGTTGCGATTTTTTTGACCTATCGCGAGCGACGGTTTATGATGCTCGTGGTGGTTTTGCTACTGTTGGGCTTGGCTTATTTGCATGCTACGCTGTTTTGGGTGCCTGTTATTGCGATGATTTTTTTTGCTTTATTGGGTAATTTAGGCGGTAGTGTGGCAACAACGGTATTGCTTATTTTACTGTATGCGTTAGGTATTGTCACTCAGACAACTGGTGCGATGATAGGGGATTTTATGGCGCTTGATACAGGCTGGAACTCGGGCTGGAATCCATCGAGTCTATCGCATGACCTACGTGCCCTCGCGAATGTGTTATGGCATAGTCAATGGGGCTGGTTATTGCTTGCAGTGGGTGTTACGTTGTTATTTTTGCCGCGTGCAAAAAACCAACTTGCTTACCAGGGGCTATGGTTATTAAGTGTCGCTGGGGCGGTGGCTTGGATTGTCATTGTCGTGATGGCCTCATTAACGACCCCGTCACTGTTGTCTCAGTCGTCGGCTTTGTCTGTTTGGTCGATTATCCAGTTGCCAGCGCAGTTTGCCGTGTTGTTGGGACTGCTGCCAGTCTGTTTGTATCTTATTTTAGATCGCGATCCCCATTCGTTAGCGTAATGTCATGCGATTGTCCGCAAAACTTAGGCACGGCGATTAGGCGCGAGAATTACATGACAGTTAACTAGAAAAACGTGTTAGATTCGTTCATTTGGCGCGGTGTGTTGATACAAACAGGTCAGTAATGCGCTAAGGGTTGGTGTGATTTGTTTGTTCTTATGAATCATGACGCCAAGCGAGCGGGTGGGTGGGTGCGCTGATGATTGCGCTAATGATTGCGTTGATAGTTGTGAAGCCAAGCCAGACGCTAGCGGATGGGCAATGAGTTTATGACTTTTCATAATGGCAGGCAATACAGACCAACCCAAGCCCGCCTCGACCATCACTTTGATGGTCTCTAAATAATTGGTCGTAAAGGCAATTCGGCATTGTAGTTCATTGGATTTTAAAACATCATCGATAATTCGGCGGGTGAACGTCCCTTCGTCAGGTAAAATAGCAGGGTATTGGCATAGCGTGGCTAAATCAAGGTGCTTTTGTGTCGCCAACGGGTGAGATTTCCCTAGCATCATCATCAGCGTATCAGACCATAGTGGTGTGATGTCGAGCTGGTTGTCAGCGGTTGTGGGCAAGGTGGCTATGGCAATATCTGCGCTACCGTGGATAACGGCTTGATGGGCAACTTCTGAATCAGTAAAATGCATGTCGAGCTGCGCATCAGGGTAAGTCGTGACAAACTGTTGTAGCATATTAGGCAAGCGGTACAAGCCGATATGGTGACTGGTGGCAATGCGAAGTTTACCACGAATGGGGTTGTCAGACTCCCCCGTTAAATCGCGTAAATGCTCCATCTTGTCTAAGATAAGCTGCGCCTCGGGGAGTAATTTTTGCCCTGTTTCGCTGAGCATAATTCGTTGTCCAAGGCGTTCAAATAATACTGTATCTAACGTCGATTCTAAGGTTGAAATGCGTTTGCTAATGGCGGGCTGTGTGATATGTAGCGCCTGGGCAGCTTTGGAGAAAGAGCGGTATTCTGCGACCTTAACAAAGGCTTGTAGTTGAGCGAAATCCATGATGATAATTTAGCAAATAACCAAAAGGAATGCAATGAATAAAAATTATGAATTTGAGTTATTTTTAGGTTTTGCTACACTGGTAGGTAATTCAGCAGATTAGCGCGCTCAGCGGATGGGTATTTGGGTGGCGCGTTTGCAAAAAATCTGCGAACAAATCTGCAAAAAATCTGCAAAAAATCTGCATAACAGGCCAGTATACTGGGCCGACATAATACGTAAAAGAGGTGATGAAATGGGGCAAACATTATACGACAAAATTTGGCAGCGCCATGCGGTTAGGACAGAAAATGATGGCACGGTGTTGCTGTATGTTGACCGACATTTGGTGCACGAGGTCACCTCTCCGCAAGCATTTGAAGGCCTCAAGTTGACCAAACGCCAGCTGTGGCGAACCGAAGCGATATTAGCGGTGCCTGATCACAATGTGCCGACAGATAATCGCAGTGCAGGGGTTGCAGGTATCGCAGACCCAATATCCAAGTTACAAGTCACCACGCTAGATAAAAACTGCCAAGACTTCAAGGTAAACGCCTTTTCAATGACCGATACCCGCCAAGGTATTGTGCATGTCGTTGGGCCCGAGCAGGGGGCGACCTTGCCAGGAATGACGGTGGTCTGTGGTGATTCGCATACCGCGACGCATGGGGCATTTGGCGCATTGGCGTTTGGTATCGGTACCTCCGAAGTCGAACACGTCATGGCAACCCAAACCCTAACACAGAAAAAAACGAAAACGTTTCGCATTAATGTCGAAGGACAATTGCAGCCAGGTGTCTATGCCAAAGATATTGTGCTGGCGATTATCCGCCATATTGGGACGGCAGGTGGAACAGGCTATACGCTGGAATTTGCGGGTTCTGCGATTCGCAATTTGTCGATGGAAGGTCGCATGACGGTTTGCAATATGGCGATTGAGGCGGGTGCGCGTGCGGGATTAATTGGCGTTGATGAGAAAACCATCGCGTATGTCAAAGGCCGTCCATTCGCACCCAGTGGTGAATTATGGGACAAAGCGGTTGGTTATTGGCAAACGCTACACAGTGATGACGATGCGGCTTTCGATAAAGAAGTAACGCTACAGGCGGCCGATATCGCGCCGCAAGTTTCTTGGGGGACATCGCCCGAAATGGTGGTGGATGTGACGCAACAAGTGCCTAAGCCAAGTGATTTTGCGGATAAAGTCAAAGTACAGGCCGCCGAGAACGCGCTGAAATATATGGGGCTCACAGGTGGTGAACCGATAACGAGTATTGCGTTGGATCGCGTGTTTATTGGATCGTGTACGAATTCTCGAATTGAAGATTTACGCGAGGCTGCCAAAGTCGCCAAAGGCAAAAAAGTTGCCAGCACTATCAAACAGGCGATGGTTGTGCCTGGTTCTGGCTTGGTCAAGCAACAAGCCGAAATCGAAGGCCTAGACAAAATTTTTATCGACGCGGGGTTTGAGTGGCGTGACCCTGGGTGTTCAATGTGTTTGGCGATGAATGCAGATAAATTGCTACCAGGTGAGCATTGTGCATCCACGTCTAATCGAAATTTTGAAGGTCGCCAAGGTAACGGCGGGCGTACGCATTTGGTCTCACCCGCGATGGCGGCGGCAGCGGCGATTGCGGGACATTTTGTTGACATTAGAGAATGGCTTTAGGGCGGAGTTAATATGAAAGCATTTACAATAGAAACGGGGTTGATTGCCCCGCTTAACCGTTCGAACGTCGATACGGATGCAATTATCCCCAAACAATTTTTAAAATCCATCAAGCGCAGTGGGTTTGGTGTCAATTTATTTGACGAATGGCGTTATTTGGACGAAGGACAGCCGCATGCAGACAATAGCCAGCGTCCGAAAAATCCTGATTTTGTGTTAAATAATCCATTGTATCAAGCGGCGACGATTTTATTGGCGCGTGAAAATTTTGGCTGCGGTTCGTCACGCGAACACGCCGTATGGGCGCTAGAAGACTATGGTTTTCGCGCTGTTATTGCCCCGAGTTTTGCGGATATTTTTTATAATAATTGTTTTAAAAACGGCGTGTTGCCGATTGTGTTGCCGTTTGATGTGGTGGAGTCGCTGTTTGCTTTGTCTGATGGCACCGCAGTAAAAGCAACCATTGATTTGGCCAAACAAACCGTCTGTGTTGAGAATGAAGTTTATCCTTTTGATATTGATAGTTTTCGCAAAGATTGCTTGCTCAAAGGGTTGGATGCTATTGGGCTAACGCTACAATATGCTGACGAAATCAAAGCATTTGAAGCAGATTATCGCAAAGCTTGCCCGTGGATTTTTGCATCAAACCCACAGAACTAACTCGTCTTAATAATAGAACAGAGGATTTTAATGAAATTAATTATCGGCAACAAAAATTACTCCTCGTGGTCATTGCGTCCGTGGTTACTGATGGCATATCATGGGCTGGATTTTGAAACGGTATTGATCCCCCTTTACTCAGCCGAGATGCCAGCGTTGATGGCAAAATACTGTCCGTCAAAAAAAGTACCCACACTACACGATGGCGCGTTAATTGTGAGCGATTCGCTAGCGATATGCGAATATATTTCAGAGAAATATTTATCGAATAACGGTTGGCCAAGCGATATTGAAACCAGAGCAAAAGCTCGTGCGTTAGCCGCTGAAATGCACTCAGGCTTTTTTCAGATTCGCACTCAGATGCCAATGGACATTCGCGAAAAGCATAAAACCTACGATGCCAGTGATAACGCGTTGTTTGCTGAAATCGCACGCATAGATGCCATTTGGTCACAAGCGGTCGACGATGAATTTTTATGCGGGTCATTTGGCATTGCCGATTGTATGTTTGCCCCTGTTGCCTTTCGTTTTCAAACGTATGATGTGGCATTGTCAGCGCCCGCTAAACGTTATCAGAAAGCCTTGCTCGCACTGCCTGCCATGCAGGCATGGCAAGACGCAGCACTTTTGGAAACCATGATAATAAAAAATTTAAATATTTGATAAAATTATGAAAATATTATCTATTAACTCGGTTAAAAAAGAATTATTGGAGATAAAAGAGACGTTTCTTTTCTTTTGTATCCCTATCATGGGAACAAGTATTATGCTGTATTTAACGAATGAGTTTAATTTTGAAAAGGTAATATGGTTTTTAAATAATTTTTCAATGTCTATTATATCCTTATTGTTATTGTCCATAATATTTTTTGTATCCTTTCTGGTGTTTCTTTTTTATTATGATTTGTTTAACAGAGTAAGAACTAGGTTCGTTAGATGGGTTGCTATTGCTAAAGAAATTAGCCTAATAGCATGCTTTATCTATATCGTTTTTTTTGCGGCTGCATTGTTTTTTAAGTCTGATGAGATTAGCGGGATATTAAAATTATTGTCAGCTACTGTTTTTGTTTGGTTTATTGCCATTTTGCTTCAATCTTTAATGGGATGTTTGAAAGAAAAGGATAGGTGTTTGGCATTTTCATCGCTAGTTATTGTGTTTTTAGCATCCTTTCTTCATTATGTGTTAACGTAGCAGAATTAATTGAATTTTTGTAATAAAATTGTAGGAATTAAACCATGACAAAAAAAATATTATTATTGCCAGGTGATGGCGTTGGACCTGAGATTGTTAAGCAAGCGGAAAACGTGTTACGCTATTTGATTGATAGTGGGCAGCTTGATGCGACGTTAGAGACGGCATTAATCGGTGGCGCGGGTTATGATGCCGCTGGCGTCCCGTTACCTGAGGAAACCATAACCCAAGCACAACGTGCCGATGCGATTTTATTGGGCGCGATTGGCGGACCAAAATACGATACACTGGCGCGTGATTTGCGGCCAGAGCGTGGTTTGCTGGGTATCCGTAATGCGTTAGGACTATTTGCGAATTTGCGGCCTGCAATCTTGTTTCCGCAATTGGCGGCCGCATCGAGCTTAAAGCCTGAATTAGTCGCAGGGCTTGATTTAATGATTGTGCGTGAATTAACAGGCGGTATTTATTTTGGCCAGCCACGCGGTATTGAAACGCGCGAGGTAAGTGGCAGTAATGAAAAAGTCGGCTATAACACCATGGTGTATAGCGAATCAGAAATTGCGCGTATTATGAAGGTCGCCTTTGATATTGCCGAAAAACGAGACGGACGCTTGTGTTCGGTTGACAAAGCTAATGTGTTAGAGGTCTCTGAATTATGGCGCGAAGGGGCTGAGGCCGTTGGTCAGTCTTACCCTAATGTGGCGCTATCGCACCTCTATGTGGACAATGCCGCGATGCAATTGGTGCGCGCGCCTAAGCAGTTTGATGTGATGGTGACCAGTAATTTATTTGGGGATATTTTGTCAGATTGTGCCGCGATGCTGACAGGCTCGATTGGTATGTTGCCATCGGCGTCGTTTGATGAACAAGGCAAAGGGCTTTATGAGCCAGTGCATGGCTCCGCCCCCGATATTGCCGGCCAAGACAAGGCCAATCCGTTGGCCACTATTTTGTCGGTAGAGATGTTATTGCGTTATACGCTGAATGAGGCAACACTCGCTGATCAAATCAACCAAGCGGTTAATCAAGTACTCGACCAAGGCTATCGAACGGCTGATATTATGAGTGACGGGATGACGTTGGTGGGCTGTGAGGCAATGGGCGAGCAAGTGTTAGCCGCGTTACGTCGTTAACCATTACGGCGTTAACCTAGCACGCTTTTAGCGAACTTTAATATAATTAATCAATAAGTTATTACAAGAATAAGCGAGTGAAATAGATGAGTAAAATAAAACGAGTAGGGTTAGTGGGTTGGCGTGGCATGGTGGGTTCTGTGCTGCTGGATAGAATGTGCGCAGAAAATGATTTTGCACAAATTGATGAGCCTGTATTTTTTACGACGTCTCAAGCGGGCCAAGCAGCCCCTGATGTGGGTAAACCCGTGCCAGTGTTACAAGATGCGAATGATATCGCAACACTAAAAACCATGGATGTCATTATTACCTGTCAAGGCGGTGATTATACCCAAGCCATTTATCCGCAATTACGCCAAGCAGGTTGGCAAGGGTATTGGATCGATGCGGCCTCTAGCTTGCGCATGGATGATGAGGCGGTTATTATTTTAGACCCTGTGAATCATTCCGTGATTGACACGGCGATGGCAGACGGTAAAACAACGTTTGTTGGTGGTAATTGCACGGTTTCATTAATGTTAATGGCGTTGGGCGGGTTATTCAAAGCCGATGCGATTGAGTGGATGACATCAATGACGTATCAAGCGGCATCGGGCGGTGGTGCGCGCCATATGCGCGAATTAATTACGCAAATGGGACTGATTCGTGATGAAGTCGCCAACGAGCTTGCCGACCCTGCCAGTGCGATTTTAGATATTGACAGAAAAGTCGCCGATATTATTGCTTCAGGCAAATTGCCCGTGGATAATTTTGGCGTGCCATTAGCAGGTTCGTTGATTCCGTGGATTGATACGGCGCTGGATAACGGGCAAAGCCGTGAAGAGTGGAAAGCCATGGCCGAGACGAATAAAATTTTAGGGCGCATGGCTAACCCGATTGCAATCGATGGTACTTGTGTACGGATTGGCGCGATGCGTTGCCATAGTCAGGCCTTTACGATTAAGCTAAAACAAGCCATACCATTAGACGAAATTGAGCAAATGCTCGCGGCTGCCAACGATTGGGTGCGTGTCATTCCGAACGAACGCGACATCACTGCGCGCGAGTTATCACCCGTTAAAGTCACAGGCAATTTGCATGTGCCCGTGGGGCGGTTGCGCAAAATGAATTTGGGTGATACGTATTTAAACGCCTTTAGTGTGGGTGATCAGTTGTTATGGGGTGCGGCAGAGCCGTTACGTCGTATGTTGCGGATTATCTTAGAGAGTCGCTGATTGAACACCACTGATTGAACACCGCTGATTGAACACCACTGATTGAACACCACTGATTGAACACCACTGATTGAACACCACTATTGAACAAAAGCCACTGATCGAATACGTGGCTTTTGGGGTTGTGCTTTTTGTGCTGCAGCGGGCTGTCAGTGGGTTGGCAGAATTTGCGGGCGAGTTAAGTGGATAAACTTACGTGCTTCTAGCGTTGCGGTAATGGTTAAACCAATGGCGAGTCCCAGCCATAATCCGTAGGCACCTTTGTCCAAGGTAAAAGCGAGCAGTAACGCTACCGGCATACCAATAAGCCAATAACCAATAATAGCGTAGTGCATGGGGGCTTTGGTCTGTTCTAAGCCACGCAGCGCCCCCGCGCCACAGACTTGGATGGCGTCTGGGATTTGAAAAATAGCGGCGATAGTGAGCAGCCCCACCGCGAGGGTCAATACGGCGGTATCATGGCTATAAAGTCTGGCAATATTTTCGCCAAATAAGACAATATTTAGAATAGAAAAGACCATAAACAACGCACCAAGCCCCATGCCTGATAACCCAATGACTCTCGCCTTGGCTAAGTCATTGTGGGCCATGGCTCGCCCAATCCTTGCGGTTAGTGCCATGCTAATCCCCAGCGGTATCATAAATACAAGTGACGCATAGTTAAAGGCGATTTGGTTGGCTGCTGCTGTTGTGACCCCCATTCGTCCTGATAGCATGACCACAAACGCAAACATACCGACTTCAAGCAATAACGCAACAGCATTGGGCAATCCCAGCGAAAAAAAACGCTGAATGGTCAGCAAAGCGGGGCGAGAGAATGCTTGCATTAGCCGATAGTGTCGTGTCTTTTGACTAGATAACAAATAGCCCCAAGAGACAAAAAACACAATGACAATGCTAATCACACTAGACAGCGCAATGCCTGCGGCCCCCATTTTGGGGAAACCAAATAATCCGTGGATAAAAATATAATTACCAATAATGTTAATAGGGATAGACAAGGCGGTAATTAGCATAACGATTTTTGCGTTTTCTATTCCTTCGTTAAAAAAACGTGTCGGCAACATCAACGCCAAAAAAGGAATGCCAATTGCCATTACGCGTAAATAGTCGGTGGCAGGCGCGATAATGATGGATTGGACGCCCACCCAGACCATTAGCCACGGCATATACCAAATCAAAATCATCCCGACAATGCCCACAATAAGCGCTGTCCAAACATTTTGCTGAAAAAGGTGGCGTAGTTGTTCAGTGTTGCCTTTGGCGTGGGTTTTGGCAATCATGGGGGTGAGTGTCATACAAATGCCAATGATAATGAGCGCAACCACATCCCAGAGGATAATGCCTTGCGCCACTGCAGCCAGTGTTAGTTTGCCATCGCTACTGGCCATAATGCTGTCGATAGTGACAATCGACATTTGTAGCAGCTGGTTGAGGATAAATGGCGCACCAATCACCAAAGTGCGCTTGCCTTCAGCGAAATAATCAGCCAGTGAGTTTGAAGCGTCCATACGCACTAATCAGCGAAACGATAAATCAATGGCAATCCCAGTGAAACCAAAGCGATGCGAAGTTTTTATTGCGTAAGTCGTCGGGTCTAATAAAAAAGTGACCAACCCCGTTATCCCCCCACATAATGTCATTATCGCCGTCCATATCGGTATCGATTTGTAGCAGTAATTGGTAACTGGTGTCTGTGCGTGGGTCAGTTTGTGTAAAGTAGGGCGCACCCAATAGTTTATGCCCCTCTGCGGTGGCAGTACGCTGTATGGCGTCGTAAAACTGCTCGGCTTCTTTGTCAGACACCGTAACATCTTCTAATACATTGAATGGGTTGGTTTGCATGGCTGCGGCTAATTCAATGGTGTCAATATTGGGGTAGTCGATTGCCGATTCAAAGGTTAAATAGTGTGCGCCAAAGACGGGGACTAGCGCTTCGTTGTCGATTTCACCCTCGCCCTTGATTGTACTGGGATTGGTGGTATCAAGGGTAGGGAGCTGGCTGGCTTCCCAGTAATAGTAACGAACCGCTTGGGCATCATTGCGTGCATGGTTGTTTATATCGTCAGCGCTATTCTTATTATCACCCCCATCCTCATCCTCATCGAAGTTGGCACCATAATAAGGGTCATACATGGGAATGAAAATCTGTAACAAGCCGTCTTTGGGCAGTGCTGAGGGTAGGTTAATCTCGGCGAAATTGATTTGTGCCAGCAAATAAAGCGGTCGACCCGTTGAATCGACTGGTTTGTCAGGTGTTTTTTGGGGTGTGCCCTCAGCTGAGTTTTCGGGTGATTTTTCAGGTGAGTTATCAGGCCAAAACGGCGTGCCGCCAAACTTACTGGCTAGTGGGTTGGTGTCGTTGGGCTGGTATTTCGCGTGGATACGAATGGCTGATTGCTGGCTTTGCTCAAATGCCTTTTGAAATTCGATGGGAATAAACATATTGCCGATGGATTGGGGTTGACTTAATACCTTATTATACCCTTATTATACCGACTTTATCCGTAGACTGAGAAATTAATACACCAACAGGTGGCGGTGATTTTTATTCTGTTATGATTTTACGGTAGTGGCACTGATATTATAGTGGATTTAGCGGTTAGCTGATGCTTACTTGGTGCTGTTCAAAAAATGAACAATGTAAAAAACCAAGTAGTAACCACGTTTCCACAGAGTTATCCACAGCTTTATCCACGAATTTTGTGGGTAACTCTGACTAAATTTAGTCATGGCGCGCTGCTATTAAAAAATGACATAGCCTGATTAATTGACATTTTTCTGTCATATTTCTTTAAGTTTTTCAGTAGCAGTCACCTGATTTATTTTCCTTAATAAATTCGTTCTCGAATCTTGTGTATAATTAAATCAATTAAAAAACAAATAGTTAAATAATATTGTTTTTTGACGGCGCTGTTTTTTGATGATTTTTAAACGAAATCATGCTGCTTTTCTCAAAGTGAATTTGCATGAAATAAATGTCATCTCGTGATAAGTTTGAGTATCACGCTATTGGTAAGGGGTTTGCCGATGTCAATAAAAAAAATGAAAAAAATGACTTGACGAATTCAATTTATCCACAAGCCGATGAAACACAAATTTTATGTACTGTTTGGTGTAAGAATTAGTCGACAATTTGAGCGAAGGTGATGTGAGAAAATTCCGTAAAAATGCAAAATAAGGGGCGTGAAATAGCAGGCATGCCTAGGCAAATTGATAATCTTTACGCGCCGCCAATTAATCGCCTCATTATAGCCATCATTATAGGCCTTATTATAGCATCAGTGTAACCCTCGCTATAAATCTCGGTATAAATTTTGGCATGGGCCCAGTCTATAAAAATGGGTTTGCAGTGATGCCAATCTAACAGATGCTTAAAGGTATTTAAAGGTATTTAAAAGTACTTATAAAGGTACTTAAAAGTACTTAATAGGGGCAGTCAGGTAAGGTATTGCCTGCTCCCCTGTTGTTAATTTATCCCTTTATTTTACGTAGGCGACGATACGCTAAGATACCCATTATAGGGATACCCATTATAGGCTGTAATCAATGACGCTACGGATTGATTTCCCTTGGTGCATGAGGTCAAATGCGTGGTTAATGTCAGTAAGCCCCATCGTGTGGGTGATAAAAGGCTTGATTTGAATTTCCCCCGCCATGGCTTTTTTAACGAGTGCGGGTAACTCACTGCGACCTTTGACGCCACCAAATGCACTGCCACGCCAGACACGTCCTGTGACAAGCTGAAATGGTCGGGTTGAGATTTCTTGCCCTGCGCCTGCGACACCGATAATGACGGATTCGCCCCAGCCTTTGTGGCAACATTCTAGCGCAGCACGCATGAGATTGACGTTGCCTACACACTCAAATGAATAGTCCACACCGCCGTCGGTAAGGTCGACAATGACGTCTTGGATTGGTTTGTCATAATCTTTGGGGTTAATACAGTCGGTGGCACCCATCGAAGTGGCGAGTTTAAATTTATCGGGATTAATATCAATCCCGATAATACGCCCAGCATTCGCCATTTTGGCGCCTTGGATGCAGGCGAGTCCAATGCCACCTAGACCGAAAATCGCAACGGTTGCGCCCGCTTCGACTTTGGCGGTGTTATTGACAGCGCCTATACCCGTGGTTACGCCACAACCGAGTAGACAAGCCTCTTCGTGTGGCGCATTTTCATCAATCTTGGCCACCGAAATTTCGGGTAATACGGTGTATTCACTAAAAGTTGATGTGCCCATGTAATGATAGATAGGTTTACCTTCGTAACTGAATCGAGAGGTGCCATCTGGCATTAAGCCTTTGCCTTGGGTGCTGCGGATTTTTTGGCAGAGATTGGTTTTCCCTGATTGGCAAAATTTGCACTCGCCGCATTCGGGCGTATAAAGCGGTATTACGTGGTCACCAACCGCAACAGAAGAAACCCCATCGCCGACAGCAACAACGATACCCGCACCCTCGTGACCTAAAATGGCAGGGAAAACGCCTTCTGGGTCTTCGCCTGATAAGGTGAATGCATCAGTATGGCAGACACCAGTGTGGGTGATTTTGACCATGACTTCCCCCGTTTTTGGGGGCTCGACATCGACTTCAATAATTTGTAAAGGTTCACCAGGGGCAAAGGCGACGGCTGCACGTGATTTCATGATGTTCTCCTGATTGGTTGTGTATTAGTTTGTGAGTATTAGTTTGTGAGTATTATTTGTGTTATTAGTTTAATTGGACAAGGATGCGATGAACGGGGTGAACGATACAAGCGAATATCCGATAAGCAAATTTTCGATAAGCGGATGTTCGATAAGCGAATGTTCGATAAGCGAATTATCTAAGTCGCGACAAAGCAATCGCAACGAAGCAAGTCTCAACTAAGCGTTATTTGTCATTTTTGTCAGCTTAGCCATATAAGTTATCGAATAATGCGCTTAAAATCAACCAATGGATAAAACAATGGAGAGAAATTGTGTATTTACATTGCGTATTTTAGTTGAGTGCCATGAAAAAATAGGCAAAAAATATGCCTTAAAATCAAGCTATGCTAAAATAAAAAAATCTCACGCTAGGTGAATAGTTGGGTGAATAGTTGGGTGAATGGCTGGGTCAATAGCTGGATGAATAAAAACAACAAAGCGGAAGTGGTGAAAGACTTGTTTTTGGGTCAGTTTGGGGCGCGTTTGAGGCACGTTTGGGGGAGAAAGTCGGGTGATAGAATTAACAGGTAATATTGTTTTGGTCGGTCCGATGGGCGCGGGTAAAACAACCTTGGGCAAAAAAATCGCCCAGCATTTTCACGTGCCGTTTATTGATGTCGATGATACTATCGAGCAACACTTGGGGGTCGATATTCAGACCATTTTTGATACCGAAGGCGAGTCAGGATTTAGGAGCCGTGAAGCGGCTGTGCTTGATAAAATCTTTGAAACGAATCATTGTGCCGTGATTGCAACAGGCGGTGGTTGCGTATTGACAGAGGCCTGTCGTCAAATGATTATGCGTCAGCGGCTGGTTGTCCATACAGACGTTGGGCTAAACCAACAGTATATCCGTCTGCGTCATGATAAAAAGCGGCCGATTCTGCAACAAGGCAATCTAAAAAACACGCTAAAGCGATTGCGCGCCGAACGCCATGAATTATACTGCGGCGTGGCAGATCTCTATTTACTGACTGATGGACGTAGTTTTCGTTCGATGATCCAATGCGTTGAATCCGCATTAACTGATCAAGTATAGCAATGCCAGCGACAATGCCAACGAAAAAATACATCATGATTTATCACCCCGATAATCATTATCTGACAGGGTTTGTCTCGCAATTGCAAAGCGCATTGCCTAATCACCAAGTATCCAAATGGTCTGCTGGTATGGCGGTAGACTATTTGCTGGCATGGCAGCCCAACGCATCGGTTATGCAGACGCCTAATTTATCGGTGTTGTTTAGTTTAGGTGCGGGTGTTGACGCGTTATTGAGGCAAGCGAAGGATTTGGATTTGTCTGTCCCAATCGTTCGTCTAGTCGATGCGGGTATGGGGGCGCAAATGTTTGAAATGGCATTGTACGCAACGTTGGTTTATTCGCGTGATTTTCAGCGGCTTGCCAATGCACAGCAGCAAAAACGCTGGCTAGATATATTATCACTAAAGCGCTTGCCATTTACGACACCTATCGGGATTTTGGGGTTAGGGGCGTTAGGTGGGTTTGTTGCTAGCAAAATGGCGGCATTGGGGTATTCTGTCAGTGGCTATTCCCGAGACAAAAAAGTCATCTCGGGTGTGACGTGCTACTGTGGCGATGCATTATCTGAATTGCTCAACCGCAGCGAAGTGCTTATTAATTTATTACCGCTAACCCCGCAGACGCAAGGCATTTTAAATAAACAGTTAATGGCGCAATTGCCACGCGGCGCGTTTTTGGTCAATCTGGCGCGCGGTGAGCATTTGGTGGAAGATGACTTGCTATGGGCGTTAGATAATGGCGTGCTATCGGGGGCGCTACTCGATGTGTTTCAAGTCGAGCCATTGCCTGTCACGCACCCCTTTTGGACGGATGAACGGATTATCATCACACCACACATTGCGGCGCTGACACAACAGGATGACGCCGTCGCGCAAATTGTCAATAATATCCACGCGTTTGAAGCGGGTCAGCCAATGACAGGGGTGGTGGATAGAGAAGCGGGCTATTGATGGGTTATTGATGGGTTATTGGATGAGTTAGCGGTTTATTGATGGCGTGCGTGACGAGGGTGAGCGATAGGGGCGGGACTAGAGATAGAGGCTAGAGATAGCACTAGCACTAGGCTAAAGCCACCCCGTTAGTGATTGGCGGATATAACGGGGCGGTCAAAGCGGCTCGGTGTGTCAAAATGTAAAATAACGATGGCATTACACGACGGCATTACACGACGTATTACTGCGCGATGTCGTATAAAAAGGTCGTTAGGTAACGCTCACCATTCGATGGGGTGATGGTGACAATTTGCTTTCCTGGTTCATTTTTTGCAAATTGTTGTGCGACATAGGCCATTGCGCCACCTGAAATACCGACTAATACACCTGCTGATTTAGCGAGTTCACGCGCGACTCTGACCCCATCGTCGACGTTGACTTGAAAAACCTCATCATAAAGACTGGTATCTAATACAGTGGGAATAAAACCTGCCCCAATGCCTTGGATTTTATGTGGTGCAGGGGGCTCGCCCGATAACACGGCGGATTCAATTGGTTCTACGGCGATGATTTTCAGATTGGGGTTTTTCTCTTTTAAATATTTGCCCGCGCCGGTTATCGTACCGCCCGTGCCAACGCCCGAGATAAAAATATCAATATTGCCACCAGTTTGCTCCCAGATTTCAGGGCCAGTGGTTCGATAATGAATATCGGGGTTGGCTGGGTTATCAAATTGCCTAGCGAGAAAGGCGTTGGGACTGTTTTCGGCTAACTCACTGGCTTTGGCAACGGCACCTTTCATGCCGAGTTCTTTGGGCGTGAGTACCAATTTGGCGCCATAGGCTGTCAGTAGTTTGCGGCGTTCTAGGCTCATGCTTTCAGGCATGGTAATCGTCAATGGGTAGCCTTTGGCGGCAGCGATGCAGGCCAGCCCAATGCCTGTGTTGCCCGATGTGGCTTCGATAATTTCCATACCAGGTTTAAGCTCACCGTTGGCTTCTGCCGTCTCGATGATGCTGAGTGCGATGCGGTCTTTTACACTAAAGCCCGGGTTAAAATACTCTAGCTTGAGCAGCACATCAGAATCAGCCGTTGATAGGGTTTTGGCATGGAACAACGGCGTATTGCCAACGAGTTCGGTTACATTTTGGATAATTTTGCGCATATCGGTTCCTCTTTTGGTTAGTGTGCTTTTTATTAGTAGAGTCAGCGCTGAACGCTTTGTATTGACGCTTTTTCTTGACGCGCTATATTGACTCGATACACTTATTGTAAAGGAATTTGCGTCAGACTAAGCTATCGATAAAGCATACTATATGAAGGTTTGTTATAGGTGAAGTGGTCTTGAAGGAGTATTGGAGTGGTCTAGCGGTGCTTGGCAGCAAGCAACACGCTAGACGAGAAGGCAGAAAAGGCGACAGAAAAGGCGGTAGGACAGGCGGTTGATTTAGCTGCGCGCCGCATTCACCGCATCGAGTGCGGCGCGCATCGCGCGTAAATGCGCAGGTGTTGTGCCGCAACAGCCGCCGATGACACGAATACCGCTTTGTGCAGCTGTTTTGGCGTACTCGGCCATGGACTCGACGGTACCTGTGTAGCAGATTTCACCGTTTTTAAATTGTGGCACACCGCAATTGGCTTTGACGACTTTGATAATATCAGGCGCGACTTTGGCTAGTGCAGCGAGGCTTTCCTCCGCCCCGACACCGCAGTTACAGCCAATGGCGGTAACGTCCTCACCCAGCGTTTGGTGTTTGAAATCAGAAAATGCCGCAGGTGAAATACCCATCATGGTGTGTCCATGCGTGTCAAAACTCATTGTCGTGACAATCGGCAGACCAACGGTTTTGGCGCCTTTAACGGCGGCAATGACCTCTTCTAAGGCTGACATGGTTTCAATCCAGATAACATCGACACCACCATCAGCTAGCCCTTGGGCTTGCGCCGCAAACATGGCAGCGGCTTCATCTTCGGTTAGCGTGCCAAGTGGAAATAACATTTCACCCGTCGGACCGATCGAACCACCAACGGCGAGGGTACGACCGCTGTTGTCAGCGACTTGGCGCGCGATGGTGGCTGCGGCTTTGTTGATGTCATAAACTTGGTCTTCGGCGCTGTGTAGTTTGAGGCGGCTCGCGTTGGCGCCAAAACTATTCGTCAAAATAATATCAGCGCCTGCATCGGCAAAAGACTGGTGTAGCGCGATGATTTTTTCGGGTTGAGAGAGGTTCCAAAGCTCGGGTGCGTCGCCTGCGGTTAATCCCATGTCAAACAGGTTAGTACCTGTTGCGCCATCTGCCAATAAGGCTTGTTGGCGGTCAAGGAGTTGCAAAAAGCGGTTGTCGGTTTTTGACTGCGCTCGGGGCTGCGTGTGGGGCTGCGTCTGGGGCTGCGTCTGGGGCTGCGTGTTGTTCATAGTGGTCTCTCGAAAACAGATTATTAGTTTAAAAAACAATTTGTTGTGTTTTTTGAGCAAATTGATGTCGTATTTTTAGGTTAGCGTTGATTTTTTCTGAGTGTAGCATGTTTTTTAATTGCTTGTGCGTATTTTTTAGCGTGTTTTATTACCGATTATTATAGGCGGGTTTTATCGTGCTTTATTGCCGTGCTTTATTGTCGTACGCAATGGCGATACTGTAGTGGTAGTGGTATGCAATGGTAGCATTCGATGGTGGTATTTTATAGCGATATGGCTACGATGTTGTTTCTTTGTCGGTTGTTTGGGTGACGTTAATATCCCATTCATCGGTGGCTTCAATTTTTTTAAAGTGGTGGCTGATTTTGTTGGCAGACGTGTTGACTTCTTGCACATCTCGATTGGCTTGATCGATATGCTTGGCCAAATTGTCCATGCGTTTTTGAAAACGGTCAAAATCCGTGCGCAAGGTATAGAGTTGCTCGCGTAAAATGTGTGCTTGTTTACGGGTGGCATCATCCTTGATGACCGATTTTGCCGTCGCCAAAACCGCCATTAAGGTTGTCGGTGATGTCAGCCAAATTTGCTTGCGTTGGGCGTACTCAACGATATCCTGATGGTAGGCATGAATCTCGGCAAAAATAGCTTCGGCAGGAATAAATAAAATGGCTGAGTCACCCGTTTGTGGTGGCAGAATATATTTGTCTGCAATATCATCGATATGTTTTTTGATGGCACGTTTAAATTGTTGGCCAATCACGAGGTCATCGTTGGGTGATTTAATGAGTTGTTTGTACGCATCAAGGGGAAATTTTGCATCAATAACCATATCACCACTAGGCTCTGGTAAGTGAATAATGCAGTCCGCACGTTTGTTATTGCTTAGTGTGTATTGAAAGTCGACAAACTGCGGCGGCAAGACATTTTCAACAATCGTTTGTAACTGCATTTCACCGAAAGTCCCCCGTGATTTTTTATCGGTCAAAACATCTTGTAGCGAGACCACATTATGGGATAAGTCATCGATGCGTTTCTGTGCCGTATCGATAATGCTGAGGCGTTTTTGTATATCAGTAAAGGTGGCTTGCGTTTTGGTAAATCCTTGCTCAAGCTGCGCATTGACACGGTTTGAAATGTCTTTTAGGCGGTTTTCCGTGGTTTGGTTAAGGCGCTCAACATTATGGCGAACTTGTTCGGTTTGATTTTTGAGTTGCTCAGTAATGCTTTGTTGTAGCTGAAAGAAAGTCGTTTGTTGATTTTTGTGTGATTGCTGTTGGTGCGTGTAAAGCCCTTGTGATAAACTTTGAAAGCGTTGATCGATGGCGCTTTTTGTGTGTTCATGCTCTTGGCGTAGCTGTTGATGGTACTGATTCATGGTATGCGATTGGTGCTGCATACGCTGTTCAAACGCCTGTGAAAGCTGTGAGATAAGTTGTTGGTTTTGTTTCTCTATTTCTATGTTTGCCGCGGCTTTTTGGTGCAGGCGGCGAAGCCCAAGATAAACAAGTAGTGCGAGCAGTGTTAATAAACTCAGTAATAATAAGATGGTCGATTCGATTGGATGTTGCTGTATCCAATCGCCAAACTGTGGTAAATTCATAAACCTAACCCAATGCGAATTGCTGACAATAAACGATAATAAAAACGATGTTTAACGATAAATCCATTCAAAGTATAACAGATGCGAGCCATTTAGTATTATCCGTTATTCCTTTCCCTAAGGATACCAATCCGGGTGGGATTGTTTTTGGCGGTTGGACATTGGCACAGTTTGACGTGGCAGGCTCTGTCATTGCGCGCCGCGAAGCACGCAAACAAAACATGAGCCTAGTCACCAAAGCGGTCAATCATATGGAATTTATTTTGCCGATTTATGTGGGTGATCGCGTTAGTTTTTATGCGCAGCTCGCTTCACAAGGGAGTACGTCCTATGTGGTTGACATGGTGGCAACGGCTGAGCGCTATAGTGGCGAAGGGGTCGAGCTGGTTGCCAAGGCGGCGTATGTTTATGTGCAGATTCGACCACGAAATTAATGGATTAATTATGCCGTTGTCTTTGACGAAATCACAAGCCAATACGGGCATGGTTAATATACCACTCGATAGGATAAGCTGTAAGAAATCCTCGCGTTGTTTACAGTTAGGTTAACTCAAAGTAGTGACTAAGTATCTCATAAGGTGTTGCGTTGTTCAAACTTTTGTGCGGTTTGACAGTATTGTAAAAATTGATGAATCGATTTAATTCCAATCGT
>NZ_WHNW01000012.1 GCF_009362845.1 Ostreibacterium oceani
ATCGGTTACTCGCCATTGTCTGGTTTGATAAAGACGCCAAATCTCTTGGCGATCAAGCGGTGTTAAGCGTATTCGTTTGTGCATGTTCATTACAGTATTCTCTCAAAAAATACTGTAAACAACCCGAAGAAATCTTACAGTTTAGGTAATATCGCAGGGGTTGCCGTAGCCGTGAGTATCGGGGGTGCGGGCGCGACATTCTGGATGATTTTAGCCGGTCTACTCGGTATGGCATCGAAATTTACCGAATGTACCTTGGGTGTTAAATACCGTAACGAATACGCTGATGGACGTGTATCGGGTGGTCCGATGTATTACCTGAAAAAAGGGTTTGAAGAACGCGGATTACCACTAGGTGGATTTTTAGCCATCTTGTTTTCTATTTTCTGCGTATTTGGCGCACTCGGTGGCGGTAATATGTTCCAAGCCAACCAAGCCGCAAGTATGGTGAATGAGCAATTAGGCATTCCTGCTTGGATTACAGGTCTTGCGCTGGCCGTTATTGTGTTTGTGGTCATTGTCGGCGGGATTAAATCGATTGCGAAAGTCACCGAAAAAGTCGTCCCGTTCATGGGGGTTGGCTACGTTTTACTTGCTCTAATTATCATTTTCATGAATTTCAACCTCGTTGGTTGGGTATTTGCCGAAATCTTTAAAGGCGCCTTTACCGACACCGGTATTGTTGGCGGTGTTGTCGGTGCGATTATCCAAGGTTTCAGACGTGCGGCGTTCTCTAACGAAGCAGGCGTTGGTTCGGCGGCGATTGCCCACTCGGCGGTAAAAACCAAAGAGCCTGTTACCGAAGGCTACGTCGCATTACTTGAGCCATTCATTGATACGGTTGTTGTATGTACCATGACGGCTTTGGTTATTATCATCACGCAACAAATGGTGACAGACCCAGCCACTGGCATGTATGTCCTTAATGAAGCCGGCCGAATTGAAATGGCAAGCGGCGCAACAGGCGGCGTGCCAATTACATCAGCGGCATTCGCTTCTGTATTTAGCTGGGCACCATTTGCCATGATGATTGCGGTCTTGTTATTTGCTTTCTCTACCATGATTTCATGGAGCTACTACGGCGTTAAAGCGTGGACGTACATGTTTGGCGAGAGCAAAGCCTCTGAATTGACATTCAAAATCATTTTTTGTGTGTTCACGTTCATCGGCGCAGTCATCAGTCTAGGCGCAGTGCTTGATTTCTCAGACGCGGCGATATTCGCGATGGCCATTGTCAACATCATTGGTTTGTACTTCTTGATGCCTATCGTTAAACGCGAACTAAATAGCTACAAGGCACGCCTAAAATCAGGTGAAATCAAAAAGTTTAAATAATGCATTAAGTCATTTAAACTAACCATTAAAAAAGCCGGGCATTGCTCGGCTTTTTTAATGTGCTAATGTCAGGACTAGTCAGGACTAATGCAAGGACTGGCGCAAGAGACAAAGCAAGGGACGTTAAGGCATCGGTATTTCAAGCGGCGCAACTTAATCGCTAAGCGAGTGGTGATAGTCGATGATAGCGGATAATAGCCGATGATAGTGAATGATCGTGCGCCCAAAAAATAGGCGATTACAGCGGTCTAATTCTGCGATGGGAAATCGTTTGTACGGCGGAAAATCGTTTGCGCGGCGGGAATCGTTTACGCGGTGGGGAATAGTCGATAAAAATTATCGGTGGTAATGCGGGCAACCTCATCGGTAGTACAATCCTTAACCTCAGCCACGCACTCGGCCACATAGCGCACATAGGCAGGTTGGTTAACCTTGCCACGGTAGGGCATCGGCGCCAAATACGGTGCGTCAGTCTCAATCAGGATGCGGTCAAGCGGAACATACGCACAGACATCGCGAATCGATTGGGCATTTTTAAACGTAATCACCCCCGAAAACGAAATATAAAACCCCAAATCCAGCGCGGCTTCGGCCATTGATAAGTCTTCGGTAAAGCAATGCATGATGCCACCGCCATCTTGTGCGTTCTCGCTGCGTAGCACATCTATCGTTGCCGTCCTTGCATCGCGGGTATGCACAATCAATGGTTTTTGATAGCGCCGCGATAGCGCGATATGACGGGCAAAGCTATCGCGTTGGATTTGCTGTTTATCGGGGTTATGTTCGTAATAAAAATCTAGCCCACTTTCGCCAATCGCAATGACTTGCTCGTCTTGCAATTGCGTCTCGAGCGTTACAAAATCTTGGTCGTCAATATAGCCAGGGTGAATCCCAGCGCTTAGTTTAACGCGGTCTGCGTGCGGTTCACACAATTGCTTCATCGCCGGCCAATCGACTGTGCTCACCGATACACAAAGCATCTTTTCAACGCCGTTATTGGTGGTATTAGCCAAGACCGTCTCTAGTGTCAGCGGTGTTTTGTCGTGCTCAACGACCATGTTTAGATGGCAATGCGAATCAATCACACGCGCACCTGTACGTAAGACACCGACCCGTTTTTCCAAGTGTATGACATGTATGGCATCACCAACTACATCGTCGCGGTTGGCAATGGCGATTTGACTTTTTTACCCAAAATTTCCTCGATTTTATCGCGCATCTTTTCGGCATCGCGGCCTAAAATCTGCACGCCAATACCTGGCACGCGTTTGCCTAATTTTTGTTTAGGGTTTAGCCACATCACTTTGGCGGATACGGCAAATTTGCCACTATCGGCAGGCAGTGTCGCGAGCAAAAACACTTCATCGCCTAGCTGATAGTCATCTTCCGTTGGCACAAAGATGCCGCAGCCTTTGACAAACGGCATATAGCAGGCATAAAGCGTTTTATCATCCTTAAAATTTAGTTTTAAGACACCCCGCTTGGCTAAGGCATCGTTACCTGCCCCCTTGCTTTTTTCGGCGCCCGCTGTTTGACTGCTGTCTGTTGTTGTTGATTTATTGTCTGTCATGTTGCCAATCCATTAAATAGGTTTTAAGTTGCATCATAAGATTCACGTTGGTCGATTGCAAGCGCGTTACCGTCTCAACGACATCTCGCAAGCGGTACAATCGGCGTGCGGTCAATCCATGCCAATGTTGATATTGTAACGAATTTTTTCCCGATTTGTCAGTTTGTTCCGCGCTTTTTTGAAACAACAGCATAATTGTTGCGTCAATATAGCGCCGATAGCGCACTAAGTACTCGCCTAAATCCGCTTTGGGGATGTCGCTAATGAGTGAATCGACATCACAACGTCCTTGCATAAACTGGGCGAATCGATATTTGTCTTGTTTAATTTTTGACACTTTTTCTGGGTCTGAAAATAGCGCAAAAGCGGCCCTGGGCGAATAATCGACTAGCGCTGCAACCGCACCAATTTCGGCTTCTGTTTTTGCATCACCGACTCTTGCCTCAGCTGAATCTGGTGCCGCCGATTGCGTCAATTGCGTCAATTGCGCCTGTAACCAATGTAAAATCACGTGCGTATCAACCGAAGGGTGTTTAAATCGCTGCACACGGCTCATCATGGTATTCAGCACACGCGCAGGTTGCTCAGCCGTTAAAATAAACACCGTTTTAGCGGGCGGTTCTTCGACATTTTTTAGTAGCGCATTTTGTGCCGCCACGCTCAAACAATCAACACCATCAATTAGCACAATTTGTGGTTTATCGAATGTCGGACTGCGCCAAATCCTTTGCCCCATTTGACGAACGGAATCAATATTGGCGGTATCTCGAGCCGCTAAGTGCAATACATTTGGATGCGTTTTAGCGGCATTGAGATGACAATGCTGACACTGACCGCATAATCGTCTCTCATCGCACAATATCAACTGTGCCATTTGCCACAATAAGGTGTCGTCGAAATAATCTGAACGCGATCGAAAAAACAACGCCTGCGGCAGGCGGTCAGTCGCTATCATCTCACGTAACTGCATCAGCAATGTCTGATGCCAAGGATATTGCGCGGATAGTTGCATGGCGTATTCAATGGGTTGTTTAATGGGGTGCGTTAGCATGTTTTATCGCTTGGTTCATTTCATCGGTTCATTTCATCGGTTCATTTCATCGGTTCATTTCATCGGTTCATTTCATCGGTTCATTTCATCGGTTCATTTCATCGCTTAATTACCTGCTATTTTAGCATAAGTTAAGCACCCAGACTGATAAGTCTCATGCGCATATATCCACGCACATATCCACGTGCATCCCTTCACCGTTTTATCTACACTTAGCGGAAAACACCTTGTAAAGTTTGTTTCAGTGCGTAAATTGCGCTAAAGTATTGACTGGTTTAGTTGCCTACTAGTTGACTACTTAGTTGACAATTAGTTAATTGCTAGTTGAGCGTCAATCAACTACCAATTGACTACCGATAACAAATAAACAATTTATTTCAAAAAGATACTTTAAACGAGGAGACAAGCATGGATTATGGTTTTTGGATTGCACTGATATTATTAGTCGGTATCGGTATTTTTTTAGTCACCATCTACAACAAACTCGTTTCATTACGGAATCGATTTAAAAACGGCTTTGCACAAATCGATGTGCAGCTCAATCGCCGCTACGATTTAATTCCTAACCTGATTGAAACCACCAAAGCCTACCTGCAACACGAAAAAGAAACTCTAGAGAACGTCATCCAGGCGCGAAACGGCGCACTAAACGCAACCCAAGCCGCTGCCGCCCACCCTGAAGACGGTGCCGCGATTAAAAATCTCAACCAAGCAGAAGCCAAACTCGATTCTGCGCTCGGTCGCTTGTTAATGCTATCAGAATCTTACCCAGATTTAAAAGCCAACCAAACCATACAAGAACTAATGGAATCGCTCAGCAGCACCGAGAATAAAATTGCCTTTGCGCGCCAAGCTTATAACGATGCCGTTATGCATTACAACGAATACCGCGAGCAATTCCCCAATCTGTTTATTGCCAATAATTTTTCCTTTTCAGCCGCTGAATACCTCGAATTGCCTGACGAAAAAATGCGCGAAGCCATTAAAGTCTCTTTTAATAAGGCGCCTTAGCTTGTCATTTAAGGCGTTAATTTGTCGCTTTAACCTATTGCCTAACCTATCGCTTTAACCTATCGCCATGCACTAATGGATTTTTTTGAACAACAAGCCCTAGCCAGACGCAAAACCAAATGGCTAGTCGGTTATTTTTTAATCGCGTTAACGCTGATTGTGCTAACACTTAACACGGTGGCATGGTTAGTTTATTTACTCCTTTCTCAGCAACAAACACAAGCCGCTATACGGGCCATTGACAGTAGCATTGACGGCAGCATGGACAGCATCAATCAGACACTGCATTTTGGACAATGGCTTATCACGCCATGGGGCATTGGTATCGCACTAGGCATTATCGGCATTATCGCGGTAGGTAGCTTGTTTCGTTGGATTAGTTTAAGCGATGGTGGTTTGGCCGTTGCGCGCCTGATGAACGCGCGTTTTATTTTACCCGACACCAACGATCGGCTAGAAAAACAGCTCATCAACGTGGTCGAGGAAATGGCCATTGCATCAGGCACTTTTGTCCCCCATGTCTATGTCATTGACCATGAGCCTGGTATCAATGCGTTTGTCGCAGGAACGACCCAGCAAGACACCGTACTCGTGATTACCCAAGGCGCACTCACACAGCTCAGCCGTGACGAACTCCAAGGCGTTGTCGCCCATGAATTTAGCCACATTTTTCATGGCGATGTCAGAACCAACATGCAGTTAATTGCGATTTTAGCCGGTATTCTTTTAATTGGCCAAGCAGGCCACTATATATTGGATTCTGCCACTCGCATTCGCGGTCGTGATTCTGAAAAAGCCATTGCCGTAACACTATCTATTGGCGCGGCAATGACCGTTGTTGGCAGTATCGGCTTGTTTTTTGGTCGATTAATCAAAGCCGCCATCTCTCGACAACGCGAATTTTTAGCCGATGCGTCAGCCGTGCAATTTGCCCGTGATAACCAAGGGCTTGCGGGCGCATTGATCAAAATCGAGCAACAGGGTGCTTTGTTGCGCAGCGCGCACGCTGAAGAAACCAGCCATATGTGCATTGCTGAGCCTATTCGCATGGCATTTGGTGGCAGCATGGCATCCCACCCGCCGATTGACAAGCGTCTTGATGCCATTATGCGCCATTGGAAGCTATTTAAGCTAGAAAAATCACGCGACATCGGCACAGAAAATCAAGCAACACAGGCAGCACAGACAACACCCCAAAAGGCAAAAAATAGCGCTATCGACACCATAGGCAACCCAAACATCCAAGACATTCAACAAGCCGCCATCCTAATCGGTGCATTGCCAGAAATACTCAAACAAGCCGCGCACAGCCCGCGTAACGACATCAATGCGACCCAAGTCATTCTCGCGTTGTTATTTAGCGACAATGGGCAGTTTAGCGACACCAGTGAAAAGGCGATTGTGGCCGCTTATGATGATGCAACGCTATCTAATAGCAAAATGCTCGCCGCGCATTTGCCTGCTGATACCGTTACGTGGCGCTTACCTATCGTTGAAATGGCGATGCCAAGCATCCGCCGCCTCAATCAAACCGAACAACAACGATTTGGGCATCTATTGCAGCGATTGATTATGGACGATAAGCACGTTACGCTGTTTGAATACGTGCTCTATTGTTTAGTTATTAAATCGATTGACCCACAAAAGCCAAACCACCGCTTGATAAAACAATTTGCGGCGGTCGCTGATGACATCCAACAACTCCTTTCAACGGTAATCAACGCCAGCGATTATGACGACAACAAGCCACCCAAAGACAGGAAATCGGTCGTATTCACCCAGCAATGGCAACATTTTAGCAGCGAACCACGCCAATTAATCAGCGGTGCATTCAACGCCACTGCCGTCCATCAGGCATTAAAAAACCTCGATCAACTCGACATCTCTCGCAAAAAAATCTTACTCAGTCGTTTAGAAGCCGTCGCACTCGACGATCACCAATTAAATCCTCACGAGGCCGAGCTGCTTCGTGCAATTGCTGAGTATCTCGGTTGCCCCATGCCATTATCCGTACAGCAATATCGCGCGGACAAACTAACGCAATTGGATTTACATCAAATTCGCTAGGCCCTAAATACACTAAGCCACCATCAAGTATTGGCCCACCAAGTATTAGCCCCCAAGTATTGGGCATGCGCATCATCTAGTCGCTTGCACGTTACAAGCGACTGACTGCCTGAGAAATCACCGCTGCCATTTGCTCAACCGACTGTGTGGCATCAACCACCACACAGCGCTCAGGATGCGCATGGGCGATAGCTAGATAGCCGTCACGAACACGCTGCATAAACGACAGAGCTTCGGCCTCAAATCGGTCTATCGCTTCACCGCGATGCTGGCGACGAACCGCGGCGGCCTCTGCAGGCAAGTCCAGCAAAAAACTCAATGATGGTTGAAAATCATCATGCACTAACGCCGCCAACTGCGTAATCACGGCCAAATCAGCACCTCTGGCATAGCCTTGGTAGGCCATTGTTGCATCCGTAAACCGCGAACAAATCACCCAATCACCTGCCGCCACTTTGGGCTTTAACACGGTTTGAATATGCTCTGCACGGGCCGCAAACATCAGTAACAACTCGGTCATGGTCGTCATTTGTTGCTCGGTGGACAGCAGTAATTCACGAATTTTCTCAGAAATTACCGTCCCACCTGGTTCACGCGTGACATGCACGGTTTTTCCTTGCTGGCGCAATGCATTTGCCAGTAACTCAATCTGTGTGCTTTTACCCGCGCCGTCAATCCCATCAAACGTGATAAATTGTCCTGGCGCTATTTTTTCATGCGGTGCTGGCTGTCGCTGCTGCTTTTGTTCATTCATTGAATTCATTCATTTCCAACTGGTTATTGCGATTACTGAGATTACTGTGGTTATTAGGATTACTGCGATTCCTGCGATTGCTGAAACTGGCGATAGACTTTCACCGCCTCGCGATGGGCTTCGTACGTCTTGCTAAAGGTATGCCCACCCTTGCCATCTGCGACAAAAAACAAACTCTCGCCGTCGTCGGGCTGCCCTGCCGCAATCAACGATGCCATCCCTGGCAAGGCAATCGGTGTCGGTGGCAATCCATGTCGCGTATAGGTATTATAGGGCGTATCGAGGCGCAATTGACTGCGTGTCAAACGCCCAGTATATTGCTCGCCTAGCCCATAAATCACCGTTGGATCGGTCTGCAATCGCATCCCTTTGGCCATGCGGCGATGAAATACGCCAGAGATTTCATGGCGTTCACTGTCTAATGCCGTTTCTTTTTCAATAATCGATGCCAAGATAAGCAATTCATAGGGCGTTTTAAGCACAATATCGGGGTGCCGTGCCTGCCAAGCGGTCTCAAGATTTTTTTTCATCAAATCATGACTTTGTTTTAAAATATCAATATCTTTGGCTTGCTCCGCAAACTGAAAAGTATCTGGAAACAGCAAGCCTTCATAATGCGATATTTCGCTACCTAAAATCTCAGGCATGTCTTTGGCAGGCACAAACGTTAGCGTTTGTTCAACTTTTGGGTGCGAACGAATAGCGGCTAGTGCATCAGCAAATGTCCAACCCTCGATAAACTGCACGCGATAAACAATCGTCTTACCGCTGACAAACAAATCTAGCAGTTCAGGCGGCGTCATCCCCGCGATTAATTGGTACTGACCGACCTTTAGCTGGTGCGCTTGCCCTTGTTGCTGGGCCCAAAACTTGATGTACGCCGCATAGCGTTTATTTTGAAAATTAGCCAAGGCTTGGCCGTTACTCCCTTGACCTAACACGCCTTGGCCTTGCAACCGCCTAACAACGGTGGCAACGCTGTCTCCTGACTGGATACTAAAAGTTTGCGCCGCCGCATCATCGACCGCGCTAGCTCGTATAAAACGATGATAATCGGTATAAAGCCAAACGCCTGCTGCCAACGCAACAAAAATTAACAGCAGCAAAAAACGAATCAAAAATCGGCGCATGGGTGATCAACCATTTGTTTAAACGGATGGACTGCATCGACTGAAAACACTTTATCGATGGATTGAATGTGTCGGACGGGTTGCACACCCATCACGGCATTGGTTACAAAAACGGCATCGGCTCGCGCCAGCATCTGATAATCAATCGGCATCACCGCGACATCGATGTTTTTTTCTTGGCATTTATCCAATAAGTGGGCGCGCATCGTCCCTGCAACACCCGCTTGGGTTAAATCTGGTGTTAACAAGCGGCGGTCTGCGACTAAAAACACATTACTGATAAGCCCTTCGATTAGCAGCCCTGTCGTATCAAACAAAAGCCCTTCGTGATAATCTTTATCCGCTGGCTCGCGCCTAGCTAGCACATACTCTAGGCGATTGCAGTGCTTCATGCCTGCCAATACAGGCTGCTGCGCCAATTTCATCTGACAAATACGCACATTAAGCCCTTGGTACAGGGCGCTATTATACGCATACGGAGACACCGAGTAGCTGAAATAGCACGGCTGTGAGTCAATGCTTTGATAACCCCGCATGCCTTCGCCTCTAGACAATATCAATTTAATCACCACATAACGAGAATCTGAACAGGGGATGTCCGTCAATGCTTGCTGGATAATCGCTTCAAAGTCGGCTTTCGTTAACAATGGCATCCCGAGACGTTGACAGCCGCTAGACAACCGCCGCCAATGATAATCGCGCTGGTGTACGCGCCCGTCAATCACCAGCATCGTTTCAAAAATACCATCGCCATATTGCACCAAGCTATCATTGTGGGTGTACGTTTGGATAACTTTAAACGGCGGCGCTTTAAGCGACTGGGCTTTAAGCGGCTGAGATTTAGAAGGCTGAATAGCAGACATTATCGCTCCAATGCTTTGAGTAAGCCTTTGGCCTTGTTTCGTGTTTCCGCCAATTCTGATTCGGCAACAGAGTCATAAACAACGCCCGCGCCTGCACGAAACAAAACCCCATCATTATGGCACGCAAACGAGCGAATCAAAATATTGGTATCCATATCGCCGTTGTGATTAACATAACCAACAGAGCCCGTATAAACACCGCGGTAGGTTTGTTCTAATTCGTGGATAATTTCCATACATCGGACTTTGGGGCAGCCCGTTATTGTACCACCAGGAAACACAGCACGAATCACGTCTGCAGGCGTTATATCATCACGTAATTGCCCCACGACATTCGACACAATATGATGCACGTGTGCATAGGATTCAATCACCATTAATTCATCCACGGTGACGGTACCTGCTTGACAAATGCGGCCCAAATCATTGCGCTCTAAGTCGATTAGCATAATATGCTCGGCGCGTTCTTTAAAATGTCCTAGCAGCTCCGTTGAAAAGGCTTTATCTGTCACTTCACTGTCGCCTCTGGGGCGTGTGCCAGCGATGGGGCGTGTTTCAGCGCGTCCATTGGTTACCGAAACCAACCGCTCTGGCGAAGACGATACAATAGAAACACCCGGCAAATGACAACTCGCCGCAAACGGTGCGGGATTATTCTGTCGAAGCTGAGTATAAAGTTGGTCGGTCGCGGTTTGTGGCATCGCAAACTGCCACGCTCTGGATAAATTAACCTGAAAAACATCGCCTTCGATGATGTAGTTTCTTGATTTTTCAACCCCTGATAAAAAACGACTTGGCTCATCCTCTTGGAGGTTAATCAGCGGCAACGGATTCGCTGCGATGGCTTCTGCCGCTGCTGCCACCTTTGCTGCTGTCAGGCGAACACAGTCAACACAGTCAGCCATTGTTTGCAGTGCGGCATTAGCGTCACCACCATCAACGACCAAGTAAGTCAGTTTCGCGACATGGTCAACGACAATTGCCGCAGGGCAGCGTGCCGCAAAAGCCACAGGATAAGGCGGTGGCGTGAGCGATAAGCTGGGTTCAATCTGCTCGGCAAGCTCATAGGCAAAAAAAACAAACCAGCCACCGCGAAAAGGAATATGCGCTGGGATACTGGCATCTGCTTGCGCTTGATGCGCCAACCAATTTTCATTAAAGCCGGCTAAGAAATCCGCCTCGCTAGGATGCGTTAATGCATGGGTTTCGCTGGGGCGATAAAACAGCAGGCTGTAACGCCCTGTTTTGTCGTTTTTAGCAACAGATTCAAGCAAATAAGGAAATTTATCTGGCCATCGCTGGTGCAGTTGACACACATCAACTTCGCCCGCTAACTGCTGATATGCCATGATTTAATCAATCCACTAATCTGAGAATTTTTTAATCAGCAAAGAGCCATTGGTTCCACCAAAACCAAACGAATTCGACAGTGCATAATTTATCTGACTGTCTTTTGCCGTATTCGCGACCAAGTCAATATCAAAATCTGGCTCAGGTGAATCTAGGTTAATCGTTGGTGGCGCAACATTGTGATTAACGGCTAAAGTCGTAAAAATTGCCTCAATCGCACCCGCTGCGCCCAAGGCATGGCCTGTCATTGATTTGGTTGAGCTCATTTTTAATTGGCTAGTCTCTCCGTTGAATAGTTGCTTGACTGCCAAAAATTCGGCGCGGTCACCTAGTGGCGTTGATGTCCCATGTGCATTAATGTAATCTACTGACTGGACATCAATACTGGCATCTTTGACGGCATTCGCCATTGCACGCCGTGCACCGTCGCCATTCTCAGGCGGCGTCGTGATATGGTAGGCATCGCTACTCATTCCAAACCCAACCAGTTCGGCATAAATATTAGCGCCTCGTGCTTTGGCTGTCTCTAACTCCTCTAGCATAATAATGCCTGCGGCATCGGACAATACAAAACCGTCACGGTCTTTGTCCCACGGACGACTGGCCGCCGCTGGATTATCGTTTCTTGTTGATAGCGCCCGCGCAGCGGCAAACCCGGCAATACCCATGGCACAGGATGACATTTCTGCACCACCAGCCAGCATCATATCGACTTCGCCGTACTGAATCATACGAAACGCTTGGCCAATACTATGCGTCCCTGACGTACAGGCTGTTACGGTGGATAAACTCGGACCTTTGATGCCATACGCCATCGAGACATGCCCAGCGGCCATATTGATGATACTACGTGGTACGTAAAATGGCGATACTCGTCTTGCCCCTTTGTCAACGAAGGTTTGATAGCCTTCGACAATCCCTGGCAAGCCGCCAATGCCAGCACCAATAATGACGCCAGCGCGTTCGCTATTTTCGTCATTCACGATATAGCCACTATCCTGCACGGCCTCATGCGCTGCAACCAATGCATACTGAATGAATAAATCCATTTTACGAATTTCTTTGGCGTCGATGATACCCGTTGCGTCAAAGTTTTTGACTTCGCCGCAAAATTGGACGGACAAATCGCTAGGGTCGTAACTTGCAATGGTTGCAATGCCGCTTTGTCCATTAAGCAAACCTGACCAAGTAGCTGGCACGGAATTTGCCAAGGGCGTGACTGCACCTAATCCTGTAATGACAACACGTTTTTTCATGATAATACCACCGCCGATATAAATCAAAAAGCAGACTAGTCAACTAGTCTGCTTTTTGATTCATTAAACTGTTAACTGACTATAAAACAATACGCAACCGAAATGCTAGCCAGTTACCGCATTAAGCGGCATTTGCATCGATTTGATCAATCGCAGACTGAACGGTTGTGATTTTTTCCGCTTGGTCATCTTCGATAGTGATATCGAACTCAGTCTCTAAGTCCATCACTAACTCAACCAAATCCAAAGAATCTGCGCCCAAATCATCAATAAAGTGTGATTCATTTTTAATCGCGCTTTCCTCGACACTAAGACGCTCTGCAATAACTTTTTTAACCCGTTCTTCAATGCTGCTCATGTTGGTGTTTCCTCTGTTGGTTTAAAATTCATCCTATTGTAATAAAACTTTGCCAATTGTGCCACGATTTTTTCGCATCTATTTCGTATCTATTTTTGTATCTAAACAGATTGGCTACCGCTAACAAGTATTCGGCATGCTTAATCTGTCCAAAATATCATGTAGCAAGTAAGTAGCAAGTAACAACTGACGGCAAGTATTCCAACAATACGTTTTTATAGCGATGATAAAAGGATAGAAAAGGAAATAAGAAAAAACTGGCGGGGGGAATTAAATGGAGCCGGCGATAAGAATCGAACTTACGACCTACTGATTACAAGTCAGTTGCTCTACCAACTGAGCTACGCCGGCTCACGAAGTGCGTATTATATAAATCTAGTTTTCTTTTGTAAAGCACTGTTATCTTATTTTTCACCTGATTGCGACTAATTATTGCCGCTACATGGTTGATACATGGCTTACATATGGCTTGCACAGGGCTAATACCCTAGATAATTGATGATAATCCATAGACAAAAAGGGCGGTTAGTGGCTTAAAAACTAACCGCCCCATAGGCTGCCCTGTAATTGTCTTTCAATTGTCTTTCAATTACCTTTCAATTACCTTGCACCGCCCCTTTGGTATAAGAAAGAAGCCCTAGCAAATGTAGGCGAATAACCGCTTAGGTGCATTTAGGCGCTTCTACCGTGTCTTCGCGCAGCCGCAGTCGCTCTTGCCATGACCATTGCTGCCATCGCCGCGAACATCATCACGAGCAGAACAACTGCCAGCAAAAACAACCACGCTTTTAGATATAAAAAACCGCATGCAATTTCTCCATTTCATTCGTACAATCTATTAATTATACGCAATAAAAGGCGGCGATAAATTACCATTCATTAATATTTACTGACAGACTAAGTCTTATGAATTCGCTACATTTACATGACGTTACTACATTTCACGGGCTAGCTAACTGCTGCGCATGGCAGGGTTAACCGTTGATTGACGCTAATTGACGCTGATTGACGTCAATCAATCACCCAACACGACAGATCCGTTGCAAACGCAAGCGCGCCTTGGTAATGCGCGCGGATGCCAGCCGTCATTGCTTCCATTCGATTCTGACTGCGGTTCATGAAGTGTGACAAGACCACTTTTTTGGCGTTGGCTTGTTTTGCAATACGCCCAATCGTCGTCGGCTTCATATGCAAAAACGCCCCTGCACCTTGTGTGTGCTCGTGAATCGCTGCATGCGCGACTAATAAATCAGTTCCCTTTGCGAGTCTTTCGAGCGTCTGGCGCTCACCGTTCATATCACCGCTGATGGTGACTGATTTGCCAGCCACATCAATACGCCACGCCATCGCAGGCAAAAACCCATGATTAACAGGAATGCCCGATATGTCGAGACCCGGCGCTGGTTTGGCTGTATACAGCGCATCACCACTGACAGGCACATCATGGGCAATATAATTAAATGGTGTCTGACGATTCGCGTCAAAATACCCCGACAAATAAGGATACACACCACGTTCTTTATCAAATAATCTATCGACAAACACTGTCGAATTAACCAATAAATCGCCTTTGCCTTGATTGTCTGGTCCATAAATTGGCAAATTCTGGGTCCTTTCAGTAAAAAATCCTGCCTTTACAAACACAGGGAAATCTGCAGAATGATCCACATGAAAATGGGTAAATAGCACCGCATCCAAGTCGGCCAAGTTAGCACCGCTTTGCTCAAAACGCCAAGCGCTTCCTCCACCCATATCAATCATCACTTTGGCTTTACCACCCACCCACAACAAGTAAGCAGTAGAAGCCCGCCCGTCATCAATCTCAGGCCCGCCAGAGCCTAATACTTGCAGCGCAACGTTTGCCTGCTGGCAAGTTTGGCTTTGCGAGTCGTCTGCCCTGACAGGCGACACCAGCATAATCAGCATAACTAGCATCGCTAAAAACGAACCCCCAACATACCCTAACCGCTGCCATACCATTTTCATATTATACCGTCATCCATTTTATTTATTCGTTCATCGTATTGGTGCGTTCATCGTGTTGGTGCGCTCGTCACACGTTGTCAATCTTCGATTCGCACCATCGCTTCTGCATTAATACAGTAACGCAATCCGCTAGGCGGCGGCCCATCAGGGAATACGTGCCCCAGATGCGCATCACAGACATTGCATTGCACTTCGATGCGTTGCATACCGTGCCGCGTATCGGCGATATATTTAATCGCGTTTTCCTGTATTGGCTGGGAAAAACTCGGCCAACCCGTGCCTGAGTCAAACTTTAAGCGTGCATCGAATAGCATTGCACCACAGCATACACAGGCGTATAACCCTGGGTGATGCAGGCCACAGGCGTCGCTACTAAATGGCGGCTCGGTACCGTGTTGCCGTGTAATGTAATACTGCGCTTCTGTCAGCATTTCTCGCCACTGAACGTCACTTTTTTCGACGCGCTGGGCGGGTGCCAAATTGCCCTGCTTTACTAATTCATTCACGCGATTCCAGTTCAACATATTTTGCCTGCCTAAATTTGATGTTAATTACCTATTACTGGCATTACTACGGGCATTACTACGGGCATTACTACGGGCATTACTACGGGCATTACTACGGGCATTACTACGGGCATTGCTACGGGCATTGCTACGGGCATTATTACGGGCATTGCTGCTCATCTATTGCTTATCTATTGCTTATCTATTTATCATCTATTGTTCACCCATAGCCAACAGCGTTGCATTGCCACCGATGGCGGTGATGTTATTACTAATGGTTTTTTCATTAATAAAGCGCATCAAATAATGCGGGCCGCCCGCCTTTGGCCCTGTGCCTGACAATCCGTGTCCACCAAATGGATTGACACCAACAATCGCGCCAATCTGATTGCGGTTAATATAAATATTTCCTGCATCGATTTTACGAGCAACCGCCTCGTAAAATGTCTCGTTGCGAGAATGAATACCAAAGGTCAGTCCATAGCCCGTGCTGTTAATTTCTGCAATCACGTCCTCTAAGCGCTGACGTTTAAAGCGGATCACATGCAAAATCGGTCCGAATTGTTCTTTTTCTAGTGCAGCAATCCCATCAATCTCAATGACAGTGGGTTGGATAAAGTAGCTGTCCGTTGGGCAGTCATCTGACAACGGCGTTTGGTAACGCAGGGTGTGGGTTTTGCCCATTTCATCGAGGTGGGCTTGCAAACCAACTTGCGCACGGTTTTCAATCACACTACCAACATCGGTTTGATAGTGTTCTGGATTGCCTAAGCGTAATTCGGCCATCGCACCTTGGAGCAATGCTAAGGTTCTATCGGCAATTTCTTCTTGCAAATACAGCACACGCAACGCCGAGCAACGCTGCCCCGCCGAGGTGAATGCGGACTCAATCACATCTTTGACGACTTGCTCAGGCAATGAAGTGGAGTCAACAATCATCGCGTTTTGCCCGCCCGTTTCGGCAATCAACGGCACAATCGGCCCTTCGCGATTTGCCAGCGTTTGATTAATGCGCCGCGCCGTTGCTGTCGAACCCGTGAAACACACGCCATCAACCCGCACATCTTCCATTGCTTGCTGCCCAATGACCGAGCCTTTGCCACAAATCAGGTGCAATACATTGGTCGGCACGCCCGCTTCGTGCATCAATTGTACCGCGCGATAAGCGATTAAATTAGTCGGCTCAGCTGGCTTTGCCAGTACCGCATTGCCTGTTACCAATGCCGCCACGACTTGCCCTGTAAAAATAGCCAACGGGAAATTCCAAGGGCTAACACAAAAGAAAACCCCGCGCCCCGTCATATGCAGTTCGTTAGTTTCACCCGTAGGGCCTGGTAATACGGTGGGTGCTGGCCAGTTTTTCAGTGCTTCGTTGGCATAATATCGACAAAAATCAACCGCCTCTCGCACTTCATCAATGCCATCTTGCAGTGTTTTTCCTGCTTCTCGCGTACACAGCGCAATTAATTCGTGTTGGTTTGTCTCAAATAAGTCTGCAATGCGATCAAGCACCGCCGCCCGTTCGCTGGTCGGGCGCTTGGACCATTTTTGCCAACTTTGTTTGGCGCTGGCAATGGCCGTATTTAATAGCGCATCATCCGCAAAACTCACCGTACCAACAGCCTGCTGAAGGTTATACGGGCTATTGACTGCCAATGGCGCCTGTACTGCGACGGTTTTCCCATCGACAATCGATGCGCCATCATAGGTTTTTGCATAATGCGAGCGCACAGCGCCAATGAACGGTTCGCGTTGACAGGCGATATGCAAATTAAGCCCAGCAGAGTTTTGTCGATTGGCAAAAATCTCTGTTGGTTTCGCAATCGCCGTATTATAAAAACTGGCATATTGTCTGACTTCGCGAACGGGGTGCACCGCCAGCTGTGATACTGGCGTTTTCGGATCGATTAGCTTGTGCACAAATGACGTATTCGCTCCGTTTTCTAGCAGCCTGCGAACCAAATAAGGCAGCAAGTCTTTGTGTGCACCAACGGGTGCATAAATCCGACAATTCAATTCAGGGTGTCTAGTCAGGACTTCGTTATACAGTTCTTCCCCCATGCCATGTAGCCGCTGAAATTCAAAGCGATGGTTGTGATGCGCCTTGGCAAACGACAAAATACTCAACACGGTTTGTGCGTTATGGGTGGCAAATTGTGGGTAAATCGTCTCGTGCGCGGTAGCCAACAAATAATTAGCACACGCCAGATATGACACATCCGTGTTCGCCTTGCGAGTGAACACAGGATAGCCTGTCAGCCCCATTTGCTGGGCGAGTTTGATTTCGCTATCCCAATAAGCGCCCTTGACCAGGCGCACAGGAATGGTCTTTTTCTGCGCCTTGGCAAGCAAATGAATCCAATGCAACACAGGCAGCGCGCGACTGGCGTATGCTTGCACGACCAAACCAAACCCATTCCAGTCTTGGCAAACCTCGGCGCATAGGACTTTTTTAAATAAATGTAACGACAGCTCTAGTCTGTCCATTTCTTCTGCATCAATCGTGACTTGTACGTTGTTATGTCTCGCGTGAGCAACCAGTGCAACCACGGTCTCATAAAGCTCTGACAATACCCGCTCACGCTGCGACTCTTCGTAGCGAGGGTGTAGCGCCGATAATTTAATGGAGATATTGGGACGCGCGGCATCGCCTTTATAATGATGCGCTCCCAATGCACTAATCGCATCATAATAGCTTTGGTAGTAACGCGTTGCATCGGCTGCCGTAATCGCAGCTTCGCCCAACATATCAAAGGAATGCGTGTAGCCCAGTTTTCTATCGTCGTCCGCTTCGTTGAGGGCTTCTTTGATCGTGCGCCCCAAAACGAACTGCTTACCCATGATTTTCATCGCTTGGTTCATCGCGGTGCGGATAACGGGCTCGCCTAGACGATCAATTAATCGCCCTAGCGCCGTCCCTGGGTTTTCTTCGTTTTTCTTACCCCAACGGGTGACTTTGCCCGATAGCATCAACCCCCAAGTCGATGCATTGACAAATAATGAATCGCTTTTACTTAGGTGCTTGTCCCACTCGGCACTGGACAGTTTATCCTCAATTAGCGCATCGGCCGTTTCGCTATCAGGAATGCGCAATAACGCCTCTGCCAAACACATCAGCGTGATGCCCTCTTCAGTATCTAGGCTATATTCTTGTAAGAAATTATCAATACCACTGCCACGCCCTGCTGTTTTTCGAACCGTTGTAATCAGGCCTTCAACATCAGATTTCAAGGTATCTAGGTGCTTGTCATCCTGATTTATCGTTGCTAACAAGGAATCCATGTAGGTATTTTCGTCCACGATATAATTCTGGCTCAATGCTGACAACAAGGTGTCGGCATCGGTAAAATTGGCAAGCATTTTGGGGGTAATCATAAGCCACCTAAGCAATAAAATGAGTGAATAAGAAGCGGTCATTTGACCGTTTATTTGTTGTTATGTTTTTTGGTGTTACTTTAGACCGACAATCAGTCCAAACATCGTCTATGGTAAAGGCAATACCTGCTTTCGTCAACCACTGAAATAAACAGCGAGTTATCACCCTCGACACGCATACATACGGCATTTTAGCTGGCTGGTTTATTAAGCGCCACCATTACTTTCGTGCCACTGCATTCACAACCTGACATTCATCACATCCCCGACACGTAACCGCCCTAGCTTTGTTACCCGTGTTGTTACGCCAAAAATACTCACCCGTCTGCCCTCAGGCAACCGATAGCGCCGCAAATAATCCAGCACGGCTTCCTCGTGTTCGCCACTGTCTGGATTAATCGCAGGGACATTACAGCGTTCGCAAGGCATCTGTACATGCATCGAGACTCCGCACGTTGTGATGCGTTGCCAATCATCTTCGGCAAACGCATCAACCGCGCCAGAGACCACAATATTCGGACGAAAACGCCGATAATCTATCGCCGCCCCAGCAATCTGTTGCTGCGCATGCGCCAATGATGACTCGCTGACCAAATGAATGGGCTGCGCGTCTTGAAATAGCACTTGATACCCCTTGCTATACGCAAGACTTGGGCACATGTAGACCAAGCGTACTGGCTGCCCGACAATGTCACTTAAATATTCAGCGACTGCTTGCCCTTGGTCGTAGGCGGCTGTCTGGCGCTGCCAGACACTGACTATTGTTTGCGTTGATTGGTCGGTATAAACCACCTGCTCGCCGCAGGCTGGATGTTGCAAAGACAAGCCACCTTCAATCAAACGCACCGCGATGGACGTCAACTGGGGGTGCGAACGCTGCGTAATAAACTGCCCATGCTCATCCACTATCATAAAACTGCGGTCATGGTTTAAGCCGTAAGGCCTGACGATCACATCGTCTAACGAGACCCCTTGACAAGACTTTATTGGATACACAAATAACCCTGAAATCGTTAACATTTTATTACTCCTTTCATTGCATCCGCTTCGTCTCAGTCGTTGATTCGTTGCCAAACGCTTCGTCGAGCAACGCCAACTCCATATCGTCAAACCCTGCTTGCAGCCGTGCTGGTCGATTAAATGCCGTATCCATGCCATTTTTAAGGTAGTACTTCAATAGCGTTCGAAACGTCCGATACGGGCTTAAACAACGTTGCTGACAGCAATACTTAAACCACCGCGACCCAATCGCCACATGCCCAATTTCGTCTTGGTAAATGACATTGAGCATTTCAACCGATTCCATATCGCCGATGCTGGCGAGTTTGTGTTGGATTTTTGGTGTCACATCCAACCCTCTGGCTTCCATGACGCGTGGTACTAGCGCCATTCTTGCCATGACATCATGCTCAGTATCAACACACATCGCCCATAGCCCCGTATGCACAGGAAAATCGCCGTATTGACAATCTAACGCCGCCATACGCGCGGTGATTAATTGAAAGTGCTCGGCTTCTTCTTTTGCCACGCGCAACCAGTCAACATAATAATCCATCGGCATTTGGCGAAAGCGATAAACGGCATCTAGCCCAAGATTAATCGCATTATATTCAATATGCGCAATGGCATGAAGCATGGACTGATGTCCTGATTTACTGCCAACGCCTCGCCTTGACAAGTGCGATGTCGCTTTGACCGTCACCGCATCAGGTAACGGTGGATTGTGGATGGGTTTGACTGGCTTGCCCTCAATCACTAATGCGTGGTCACAAGCCGCACGATAGAGCGCCTCGATTTGGCGCTGCTTGCCCAAAATATCACTGGTCATTAACGCCTGATAAACATGATTTAAATCAAACATATTAATCACCTGCCCTGTCAAAGCCGTCCATTGCAAAAACGGCCATTACAAAAACATCGTATACGCGGGATTATCCGTTTCATCCACATAATAATAACCAATTTTATCGAGCATCGCATTGAGCCTAGACACCTCATCAGGGCTTTCAATACCAATCAATACCCGCCCATAATCAGACCCATGGTTGCGATAATGAAACAACGTAATATTATGCCCACCGATGTGCTGCAAAAAATTCAGCAAAGCGCCTGGACGCTCTGGAAATTCAAACCGATACAGCAGCTCGCTTTTATCCGCGCACTTGCCGCCAATCATATACCGCATGTGTAATTTAGCAATATCGTTATCTGAAAAGTCACTAACCTCGTAACCCGCCTCGCCCAGCATGGCAATAATTTCGGCAATTTCCGCGCTACCTTGACCGATTGCAATCCCAATAAAAATACTCGCCGAGTCCGTCGCCGCATAGCGATAATTAAATTCGGTAATCGCTCGGCCGTTAATGATTTCGCACAATTGTCTAAATGCGCCAGGGCGTTCTGGAATCGTCACACCCAATAAACACTCGGTCTGTGCGCCAATCGCCGTGCGTTCGGTGACATGGCGCAAGCGATCAAAGTTCATATTTGCACCACTGACAATGGTAACGAGATTCAAGGGGTTACTTGCTTGTCCACGGACTGGCTGCGCTTGACACCACTTTTTTAGCCCCGCAACCGACGCCGCCCCTGACGGCTCAACAATGGTGCGTGTTTCATCAAAAATATCATTAATAGCGGCACAAATCTGGTCGGTTGTCACCGTCACCATTTCGTCAATTACTTGGCGCGCAATGGCGAAGTTATTTTCACCCACGCGCTTAACCGCAATACCATCAGCAAACACCCCGACATGCGGCAAAGTCACTAATGCTTGTTGCGAAATAGCAGCCTGCATTGATGCGGACTCGACATGCTCAACACCAATAATTTTAATACTGGGTTTAACGGTTTTGATATACGCGCCAACACCAGCGGCAAGTCCGCCGCCACCGATGGGGATAAACACCGCATCAATGTGGCGTAATTGTTCGACAATCTCTTTGCCAACCGTGCCCTGCCCTGCGATGACATCCATATCATCAAACGGATGTACAAACACCAATGATTGTTCGTGCTGCAGTTGCTTGGCATGCTCGGCGGCTTCGTCAAAGTTATCCCCGTGAATCACGACGGTTACCCACGATTGACCAAAGCGCTTAACCGCATTAATTTTAATCGCTGGCGTAATATTGGGCATCACAATCGTTGCGCGAATACCGAGCTTACTTGCCGCCAACGCAAGCCCCTGCGCATGATTGCCAGCAGATGCCGTAATCACGCCTGCCAAATCAGGCACCGCATCGACTAGTTTCGCCAGTTTATTGTATGCACCACGGCATTTAAATGAAAAAACAGGCTGTAAATCTTCACGCTTGGCATATACTTGATGATTCAGCTTTGCTGACAATTGTGGCAACAGCTCAAGCGGCGTTTTTTTAGCGACATCATAGACGGGTGCTGTTAGAATGTTATTTAATAGGTCTTTCATCATACGTTAGAGGTTATCATGGATTCAACAGATATTCTAAAACAAAATGCCGCAAAAAAGGCAATCGAATGGGTGCGCCCCGATGAAATAATCGGCATCGGCACAGGCTCGACAGTGAATTACTTCATTCAAGAACTCGCCGCACTCGCCCACGATATTCCTGGTGCGGTTTCTTCTAGCGAAGCAACCAGCGAAAAACTCCGCGAAATCGGTATTCCCATTGTGTCGCTTAATTATGCGGGGGAGATTAGTTTGTACGTAGACGGCGCTGATGAAGTTAACACCTTCAAACACCTTATCAAGGGTGGCGGGGGTGCACTCACGCGCGAAAAAATCATCGCCGAAGCCGCCAATACCTTTGTCTGTATCGTTGATAGGCAAAAAGTCGTCGATGTGCTTGGCAAATTCCCGCTGCCTATCGAAGTCATCCCAATGGCGCGCAGCCTCGTCGCGCGTAAAATCCAACAAATGGGCGGCAAACCCGTCTGGCGAGAAAATTTCATCACCGATAACGGCAATGAAATTCTCGATATTCATCATTTGCAAATCGCCGAGCCGCAAGCCCTAGAAACCGCATTAAACGAAATCCCAGGTGTCGTGACTGTTGGGTTATTCGCACACCGCAAAGCCGATGTCGTGATTGTCGGTGACGAGCCCGTCCGTGTTCAGTAGTCACACCAAGTAGTCATGCCAAGTAGTCACGTCAAAATTTGCAATATTTTTTGACCCAGCAGGCTTGAAACCTGCATAGCTACGTTATCAAGTGGTGCCTCCGGAGAGAATCGAACTCTCACTCTGTTGCCAGAACCGGATTTTGAATCCGGCGCGTCTACCAATTCCGCCACAGAGGCTAATTAAAACGATCTGTATTCCCTGTATTTTCGCTGTATTACTTTACTCAGTACGTTTTGCGTTCGCTATTTTACCCTTGTTAACACGAACTCACAAGTTTTATGATAAAATTTTACCCAGCAGTAAAATACCAAGCAAACATCATAACCCTATTTCGAGGATCGCATGAGCAAACCAATCAATCAAATCAGCAGTCGTATCACACAACCTAAATCCCAAGGTGCTTCACAAGCGATGCTATACGCAACTGGCATGACCGAAAGCGACATGAACAAGGCGCAAATTGGAATCGCCAGTGTTTGGTACGAAGGAAATCCCTGTAATATGCACTTGCTAGACTTGGCAGAAGCCGTCAAAGAAGGTGTCAACGGCGCCGGTATGATTGGCATGCGATTTAACACCATTGGGGTTTCAGATGGTATTTCAATGGGCACAGATGGCATGAGCTATTCGTTGCAGTCTCGCGAAATTATCGCTGACTCGATTGAAACCGTAATGAGTGCGCAGTGGTACGATGGTAATATTTCTCTCCCTGGATGTGACAAGAACATGCCAGGGGTTATCATTGCGATGGCACGCGTCAACCGCCCTAGCATTATGGTTTATGGTGGCACGATTGCCGCAGGCCATGCGTGCGGCAAAAAACTCGACATCGTCTCCGCGTTTCAAAGCTACGGTGAGTTTCTCGCCAAAAAAATTGACGAAGACGAGCGCCAAATGATTGTTCGTCATGCTTGTCCTGGTGCTGGCGCGTGTGGCGGCATGTACACTGCCAACACAATGGCATCGGCTATCGAAGCACTAGGTATGTCGTTACCGTACTCTTCATCGATTCCTGCAAACTCACCTGACAAACGCCATGAATGCCTTGCCGCAGGTGCGGCGATTCGCCAGCTACTCGAAAAAGACATCAAGCCCAGCGACATTATGACCCGAAAAGCTTTTGAAAATGCTATGGTCATCGTTACCGCACTCGGTGGCTCAACTAACGCAGTCTTGCACTTATTAGCGATGGCGCGTGCAGTCAATGTGCCACTCACATTAGACGACTTTCAAACCATATCCGACCGCGTGCCGTTTATCGCTGACTTAAAACCCTCTGGGCAATATGTGATGGAGGATTTACACGAGGTCGGTGGCACGCCAGCCGTCATAAAATATTTATTAGAAAAAGGACTGATGCACGGTGATTGCCTGACCGTTACGGGTAAAACATTGGCTGAGAACGTTGCCAATCTGCCTGGACTTAGCGAGGGGCAACAAATCATCTACCCGCTTGAAAAAGCGATTAAATCGACAGGGCATTTGCAAATCCTCAAAGGCTCGTTAGCGCCCGAAGGCTCTGTTGCCAAAATCACAGGTAAAGAAGGCCTGTTTTTTGAAGGCCCTGCCCGTGTATTTGACCGCGAAGAAGCCATGCTGGCAGCAGTCGAGCAAGGCAAAATCCAAAAAGGCGACGTGATTGTTATTCGCTACGAAGGCCCCAAAGGCGGCCCTGGCATGCCAGAAATGCTGACACCAACGTCTGTTATTATGGGCGCGGGGCTTGGCAATGATGTTGCCTTGATTACGGACGGGCGTTTTTCGGGTGGCTCGCATGGCTTTATCATCGGACATGTCGCGCCAGAAGCACAGGTAGGCGGCCCTATCGCATTAATAGAGGACGGTGACATTATTACCATTGATGCAGAGACCAATCGCCTAGATGTCAAGCTATCGCCTGAGACGCTTGCCGCACGAAGCGCCGCATTCACCCCACCCCCGTATGAGGCCACACGCGGCACCTTGCACAAATTCATTAAAAATGTATCTAGTGCGTCTTTTGGCTGTGTCACTGACGAATAATATGCACCCATAATACACGTCACAATCACTGCCGCTGTGTTGAGATAATCCCGATTATTCCAATTATCCCCGCACAGCGGTCACATCGTCACGAGATTGACTCATCCACACCCGAACAACCCGACAATACCCTATGGCACAATGCAACCAGCAACGCTGGCAACAGCTATATCAGCGACACATTCACGCGGCTGGCTATGAAATCGATGCCGCTCAATGCGTCATCGTTGATGAATTTGCACGGATTGATACTGGCTTAAAAAGCACAAACCATCAGGCTAAAACGGCGGTACCTACGATGCTGTCTACGATAGTATCTACGATGGCGTCTACGTGGAAGCACTGGCTAAATTTAGCATCAACACGCGAACCAACACGCACGACGACATACCAAGAATCATGCCAAGGACTCTACCTGTACGGCGCGGTGGGGCGTGGCAAGACGTTTTTAATGGATTTATTTTGCGAACACGCCTCAGCGCCTGTTTATCGCGTGCATTTTCATTATTTTATGCAAGAGGTGCACCAGCGCCTTCGTCAACTCTCCGTTGAAAACCCACTCACGATTATCGCCCGTGATTTTTCCGACCAATATCGCGTGCTTTGTCTGGACGAATTCATGGTCAATGATATTACCGATGCGATGTTGCTGTACCAGTTATTGGACAGCCTTATATCACAAGGCGTCGTTATCATCACGACCACCAATATCGCGCCTGATGATTTATATCGAGGGGGATTACAGCGTGAACGCTTTTTACCTGCGATTGCGTTGATTAAAGACACGATGGTCATCCACGCCATAGACAACGGACAAGACTACCGCCGCCTAAGCGTTGCCAAAAGCCCGCGATTCTTTAACACCCACGAGACAGATAGCCAAGCACAACTCACCGCCATCGCCGAGCAAATCAATCACGGCTTAACCGTTTCCCATGAGGGACAAATCATCATTGAAAACCGTCCAATCACCTACCAGCAACAATCGGCGGAAATGATTTGGTTTGATTTTTCACAGTTATGCGAAGGCCCACGCTCGCAGCATGACTATATTGCGCTTGCTAAGCAGTTTCCAGTGATTTTCTTAACCAACATTCCTGTATTAGACCGCGACCAAGAAGAAGCCGCCAAACGGTTTTTATTGCTAATTGACGTGCTGTATGACCAGCAAATTTTATTATTTCTATCGAGTGCCGCACCAATCGAACAGATTTACCAAGGCAAAAAACTGGCATTCGAATTCGCCCGCCTGCAATCCCGACTGGCTGAAATGCAACAAGCGACTTATAGCCAAAATAATCGCTAGGCCGTAATCATCTGAATTTAAATAGCCCCTGTTTTGCTGTAATTGTCAGTATATGAACTGCGTGTGACTTTGATTGCTTTAATCCATGAAGTTATACTCTGCAGTTTTCACCACCCCGTTTTCAAGCACTACATGACAGCCCCAACGACCAAACGTTTTGGACTCTACAAGAAGAGTAGAGCCTGTCTCTGCGTGAGGCGGTCTAAGCCCATGCTCATCGGCGAATGACCTTAAGATATCAACAGACATGCCCGGTATAATCTCAGCACAGATTTGAAGATTTGACGCATACGGCTCTCGGCACTAATGAAAGGATAACCATATGAAGATAAACCACCAACGATAAAAATACCAGCGATTAGATTGACTAGCTTACGACTTTTTCCCATCTGTTTTTTCAATGATTAGCGCCATTAGGATTTTCACTCAGCGCAAAGCAATATTGACCATTATATTTTCATCTATTCAATTATGTCACTACGCGCAAAGCCTGGCGAGATTTTATTTCGTGGTAATACGACCACAGCAAATAGCACGCGGCGCTGCGATGGGGCTGCCAGTCCTCAGCGATTTCACGTAATTGACTTTCCTTAGGTCGCGTTTTAAGCGATAAACAATGTTGCGCGGCAACCTGAAGCGCCAAATCATTCGCCGCCATGACGTCGGGACGATTAAGGGAAAATAATAAATAAATCTCTGCCGTCCAGCGTCCGATACCCGTTACTGCTGTCAGCTGCGCAATCACCGCTTCATCATCCAACGAAGCCAACTCCGCAAAATCAATCCGATGCGAGACCAACGAACGAACATAACGAATTTTCTGGCTAGACAATCCACACAGCCTGAGCTGTGAATCGCTTGCGGCTTTAATTGCCTTGGGCGTGACCAGTGATGCGGCACTAAGCCTTTTCCAAATGCTACTGGCGGCGGCCACGGATAACTGCTGCGAAACAATCGTACGATAAAGCTGAGTAAAATCATTGTCGCGCAATCGTAACTCGGGCAAACCCGTCACGGCAAAAACGTCTGCAAACACGGGCGCGACAGCAATTAAGCCTTGCACCTGTGTGGCAAGAGATGATGGGGTTAGAATCCGTGAGCATTGCAAACGGGTTGCGTTTAACATGATAAAAACAACCGACTTATTTACACCACAAATTAATCACGTCGCCGTCTTGTGGTTTAAACGACGCTTCACAGTGGTTGTTTTTGGGTAGCGGATAAAAAGGCTCGCACCACTCGATTGGAATATTTTTGCCCGCAATACTGCACCCTACGACACGACCGCTTTGGCGATTAAACGTCATCACCCCTTTTGCGGCGGTTGCACTAACCGATGAGCTGCGTTTGGTACCCGTGGTGTTTTTGACCACATCTTCACTGGGCTTTTTGCCCGTGGCGGTCGATTTTTTCGGCGTTTTCGAGCTGGTTGCCTTGGTCGTTGATGTTGCTTTGGTCGTTGATGTTGATTTTGGCGCGGTGGTTTTCGCTGTTTTAGTGCTCGACTTAGTGCTCGATTTAGTACTCGCTGTACTGCGATTCGCGTGGCGACTATTAACCGAAACCATCAAATTCGCATCAATGCCAGTACTCTTTACCTTATATTTTTTGGCATAGCTGATTAGTGCTTGCTGTGTGCGCTTACCGATGACACCATCAGGGGTGCCTGAATTAAACCCAAGTGCGTTTAATTTTTTCTGCGTGGCTTTGACTGCTTCAGCGGTTAATTTGCTTTGGGTTTTATCGTCTAATTGACCAGTCGATTTTAACCCATATTTTTTCTGAAAGGATTTCAACGCATTCTGTGTTTTGCTGCCAAACACGCCGTCCACTTTGCCCACACGATAACCTAGTATTTTAAGTGCTGCCTGCGTATAGCGGGTTTCTTTTTCTTTGCTTTTTTGTGCTTTGGCTTTGGTCGCGGCGATCGCTTGTTGGCGTTTATTTTGGTAGCGTTGATTGATGTGTCCGACCAATAATGCATCTAAGTCAGGGTATGTCACATCGGTTAATTCGCTCGATTCTCGATAACGTTTTAACGCCGCCTGTGTATTGCCGCCCATTAATCCATCAATCCCTTTGGTATCGTAGCCCAAATCCGTAAGCTTAAACTGTAAATCTTTTAATATATCTTGGTAAAAAAATCCTAACCACTGCGGCCCCAACCGTCCTGTTTCAGCCAAGTTATTGTCTTTTTGATAGGCTTTGATGGCACTGGTTGTTTTTTCGCCAATCAACCCATCGGGCTTGCCCGTGTCATAGCCCAATGCACCTAGACCTGTCTGAACAAAAGCAATCGACGCTTTGCCAAAACGATGGTTTTCAGGTTTATACTCCTTGAGCCACAGCATGATTTCAACGCGTTTTCGGAGCTCATCAGGCTTATCGGGGTCGGCATGCATCGCCGCCAACTCATAAGGAATAAAACCACGTTCATCGGGGATAAATAGATCCTGGCCTTCAAATCGCAGCTGCCTTAGTGTATCTAAATCCCCGTCGCGAGCGGCGTTATGAGCAGTCGAATTGATCGCATCATCAGCCTCTGCGGCATCTGAAGCCTGCTCCGAAGCTTGCTCCGAAGCCTTGTTTTGCGCATTTTGTGCGTTTTGCGCGTAGAGGTTGCCACAAGACAACACAATCGCACATAGTAAAAACCACTTTCTCATCATCGTTATTGCGTACCTAAGTTATCGCTTTTTATGTATTTTTCCCAGATTGACCCTTAATTGCCGGGCTTCATTAACGCCTACATTAACGCCTAGACTGTAGCGTTAATTGACCGTCAAACAAAGCCTGCTCAGCAAAGAATGCTAGCGTTTCTTCGGCACTACGCGGCAAATCAGTGACACGAAAGACAGCTGATTTCGTCGTAATCAACGCAGAATCTGGCCCTCTGGGTAAGCTAGCATTATTGCCTGTTTCTGGCGTTTCTACAAATTTAATCTCTGTAATGTTAGCAAACGGTATTTCTTCAATCTTTCCAAGCCCAACAAGATACAGCATTGCACGCGATTTATCTAACACCATAATCGGACGAGACTCCACGCGTAGCGATGTTTCAACACCCGATTCAGCGAGTTGTTTTAAGTCGTCAAACGCTTGTTGGCGTTGTTTCCACGCATAAACACCCACCGCAATACAAGCCAAAATAAAAAAAATCACCCAAGGTTTCATTCTGATACACGCCGTGTTTAAACCCTACATTATAACGTATTTTTAATTGGTTTCGTGCATCTTTGGCTTGTTTGTGCATTCCAGTTTGACTATTGACTGGCTAGTTGTTTGATTTTGCCTTCCCAATCGTGCATAAAAAATTGTTGAAACGCAATCAAACTGGTCGCATTATTTAACCGCCCCTCGCTTACTGCATCATACATTTCTTTGACGCTGACCGTATGCACACGGATATCCTCACCTTCTTCGATAATTCCCGTAAACTCTCGACGTGTTGTCGCGTCAATGGTTGCCAAATAAACTTTTATCTTGGCAGCACTACCGCCTGGGCCTGAGTAATATTCAGTCATAGGGTAAACGGCTTGGGCCTCGCAGCCCGTTTCTTCGAATAATTCACGCTGTGCCGTGCGCACCTCGTCTTCACCCTGCACATCCATAAACCCTGCCACAATCTCCAACGTCCACGGATGTTCGCCCCGCACCAACATGCCGATACGAAATTGCTCGACCAACAAAAACTCGCCCCGCACAGGGTCATAGGGCAATACCGCCACCACATCGTGTTTTTTACCGCATTCTCTAATCACTTGCTGGACTTGACCGCCTGTAAATCGATCAAACGAAACCGTATAAGCATAAATCTTAAAAAACCCTTCGTAACAAGGCTGAGTATCGTGTAATGTCACTTGGTACTGCATAGCTGTTTCCTCTATTGTTATCTATTTATCTATTGTCTTAAAATGAACACCTACCAATGAGCTCAAAATCTGATGCGCTGTCTGTTATGTTTTAACCGCCCTGTCCTATGTTATGATAAAATTCAAACAAAGCAGCAATCAAAATAGCACCCCCATGCACTGATAGCCCATACACTGATGACCCATACTTTACCATGAAAAACCTAACCCGAACACTCGCCGCCACACCCTATTTTGCGCTTTCCTATCGGTTTTCGCCGTTTTTTTCACCTCGACTCGTACGTACTTTCGTAACGCAGTATTTAAAAAACACACCACAACGGCCAACCCGCTTATTCGTGACGCGGTTAATTAGTCTGTCAATCGTTTTTTTGTGCCTCAATCTACCCGCCGCCAACGCGCTTGAACGCGATAATAAAAGCACAACACAGGATTCCGCTGCCAAATTCCAAGAAAACTATAATAGTCTATTGTATTTGGGTGAGCACCAGTTTGAGCTAGAAATTGCCAACACTTCACAAACCATGCAAAAAGGCATGATGCACAGACCCAGCATGCAAGCCAATCAAGCCATGATTTTTGTCTTTCCCGCTCCCAGACAAGTGAGTTTTTGGATGAAAAACACCTTAATCCCGCTTGATATGCTGTTTTTCGATACCAATGGTGTGCTAAAAGAAATCAAACACAATGTGCCGCCCTGTCGCCAAGCGCAATGCCCAACTTACCCATCAGCAACCAACGACATTCAATATGTTGTCGAAATAAAAGGCGGCGAGGCAAAAAAACGTAACTTGCAAATAGGGCAACGTTTTTATGCCTGCGGATGGTTATAGCCGATGGCGATAACGGCGGGTGGTCATTTCCGTTTAAAAACGGGCGATGCGGTGGCGTTAATTGCGCCTGCATCAGGGCAAAAATCACACGAAACTGGCTACCTAAACGAGGCGGTTGAGCTGCTCACTAGCTGGGGGCTAGTGGTTAAAATTTTCGCAGCGCAGCAGCCCACGCACTACTTAGCTGCCAACGATGATACGCGTGCCACGCAGCTAAATGCCGCCCTTACTGATCCGACAATCAAAGCCATTTTCGTCACCCGCGGTGGCTACGGCTGTGCGAGAATCGTCGATGCTATCACCCCAGTCAGTTTTGGCGAAAAATGGCTCGTTGGATTTAGCGATATCACCACCCTTCAATTGTGCTTAGCCACACATAGCAACATACATCGCATTCACGGCCCTAACTTAGCCACGGCGCAATTTTTAGCACCAACGCAAGCAGCAGAGACCAATCGTCAACAACTCTATCACGCGTTATTTACTGGCGAATTCCCCAAATTAACGCTTGAACCCCTCAATGCAGCCGCCCAGAAACACGCCCAGAAACACGCCCAGAAACACGCCCAGAAACACGCCCAGAAACACGCACAAACGCAAACACAAACACAGCCGCTTAATTTATCAACAGCCCCACTAACGGGTGGCTGTTTATCGATTGTTGTCACCACGCTGGGCACGCCCTTTGCGATTGACACAACCAACAAAATACTCATGCTAGAAGAGACCAACGAGCCGCCTTTTCGTATTGATCGTATGCTGACCCACTTGGCGCTTGCTGGCAAGCTAACCAACCTTCAAGGGCTAGTTTTCGGGGAAATGCAGGCCTGTCATTCGCCCCAAATTGATTTATTTGATATCCTAAAAGCCCAATTTACCGACGCCCATTTCCCCGTCTATTGCAGCCCAGATTTTGGGCATGGCGCACGTAATTTATGCTGGCGCTACGACACGGGTGTTGCCTAACAGCCCATCAGTAGAAAACTCAGCAGAAAACTCAGCAGAAGCGCGATAAAGAAGCTGGCAATAAAATCGCTCGCTTCGTCGATATAAAAAATAACCCATAATTCTTTGCTTAAGGGATTGCTTTTCCACGAAAGCCATCGTATATTAGCCGTTATCAGAATAACAAACGTCGAATATTAGCAAATTTATGCAGATAATACCGCTACTTCATCCGCTGATTACCGCACCGCTATCGCTTGTCGCATTGACCTGCGCTGCTAGTCGCATTCGTGTTTCGTCGATGTGCTGGCGCTAACATCACCCATTCTTGCAATCTTGTTAGTCGCCAGCCCAGCCTCCTCGCTTAGCAAAGCCGCCTAAGCACCTGTTATCAAAGATTGCTCCCACTGATTTTTTTATTGCGTTTTTAGAGGTAACGATGAAAGTAATTATTGCAGACAAAATGGATACCAAAGCACAGACCGTATTAGCTAACCTCGGTCTAACGGTTGATGCGCGCCCCGCTAACGGTGAAATTTCTATAGAAACCATCATTGGCGAAGCCGATGCGTTACTGGTTCGCTCGGCGACCACAGTCGATGCCGCCCTTATCGCCAAAGCACCCAACCTAAAAGTCATTGGACGCGCAGGTATCGGGGTCGATAACATTGATATCACGGCAGCATCCAACGCTAACATTATCGTGATGAATACCCCAATGGCCAACGCGATTAGCACGGCAGAACATACCCTTGCGCTCCTGTTTGCCGTCGCACGACACGTCCCGCAGGCTAACACCAGCACACACGCTGGTCACTGGGAGAAAAATCGCTTCACAGGCGTTGAGTTATCCCACAAAACATTGGGTATTATTGGCTGTGGTAATATCGGCAAAATCGTCGCTAATCGTGCCCAAGGCTTAAAAATGCACGTCTGCGCATTTGACCCCATGCTAAGTGACGCGCAAGCGGCAGAAAACCAAATTGAAAAGGTCAGCCTAGTCGATTTATTCGCCCGTTCTGATTTTATCACATTGCACACACCGCTCACGGCAGACACTAAGCACATCATTGATGCTGATGCCATCGCCAAAATGAAGACAGGCGTTTATCTCATCAATGCGGCTAGAGGCGGATTAATCGATGAAACCGTGTTAAAAGCGGCTTTGGACAGCGGACAAATCGCAGGCGTTGCCATGGACGTGTTTGCCGAAGAACCATTGACGCAGCACCCCCTCATGCAACACCCACGGGTTATACTCACCCCACACATTGCCGCCGCTACCAAAGAAGCACAAGACAATGTGGCAATACAAATTGCTGAACAAGTTGGCGGCTTCCTAACCACTGGTGCAATCACCCATGCAATCAATACGCATTCGCTTAAACCATAACGTTTCCTAACCACTGGTAATTACCCACAGACTATCCATTGATTATTTCAGGAATGAGCGCATGCACAAAACATTGACCTTAGTTGCGAATCAACCATTACATACGCAAGCGATACGCCAGTTGATTGCACCATTTACCACCATACTCAATATAACAGCACGCCATGAAAACGTCTGGGATATTGACTGCCCAACCGCCACGATACTGACTGAAGCCTTTCGCCAGACGTTATACCAACAGCACATTGACTTTGCGCTACAAGAGTCCAAACACGTCACGAAAAAGCTATTGCTCTCAGATATGGACGCCACCATTGTGGTTGGTGAGACCATCGAAGAAATGGCCAGCGTCCTCGGTCTTACCGAGCAAGTCAGCCAAATCACCACCGCTGCAATGCAAGGCCATATTGATTATCGCGAAGCCCTCGCAAAGCGATTACAACTGCTCAAAGGCATCCCCAAAGCAACTGTCATCGAATTAGCCGAAAAAGTCACCTTGGCCAAAGGCGCACAGCAATTAATGCAAGGCATTAACGAAAAATCAATGGATAGCTGTCTAATCTCTGGCGGATTTAGTTTATTTACCGAGGTGGTCAGCCAAAAACTAGGATTTAAACGCCATTTATCAAACCGATTATCCTACGATGACGCGGATTGTCTGGATGGGCATTGGATTGGCGACTTAGTCACGGCGGAGGTCAAAGCATCAACCCTGCAAACGCTAGCCGCAGAAAACGACATCGACATTAAACAAACCGTTGCAATCGGCGATGGCGCCAATGATATCAAAATGTTACGCGCAGCGGGGCTAGGGGTCGCCTACTACGGCAAACCAGTGGTACAGGCATCGGTGAATGCCGAAATCCACGCAGGGACAATTGACAATTTGCTTTGGTTTATTAACGATTAAGTTGATTGGCGATTAAACCTACTTAGGTCTATTGGCGCACGGCAATGCGGCGCAAATGGACTTTGTATGTCATCTCGTTAGATAAATTATCTGTCGATAGCTGGCATTGCAAAGTGCCGACTTTTTGTTGGCGGTTATACTCGCCTTCACAATTTAGTCTCGACTGCTCACCCACCGCATCTAGCTTAACTTGTTGATTATTGTCGCGCACTGTTTGTACGCGAGGGGTTGCATAAAACCCTGAGTGCCAATAGACCGAGTGCCCTGGATAACGATGCCGCGGCCCCACGGCATTGAAACCAAAGTAAGATTCACCCCATGGATCGATCGCAGTTGTTTGTGTTGATGACGCCTCTAAGAACGTCATATGCCCTCGAACGATTTCGCCATTTGGCAACCGAATGCTTAACTGCTCGGGCGGATGGCCGCTCGCGTATTGATGGTAATGCGTAAATGCCCCCAGCTTTTCAGCCGCAGAATTGCTGGGGTAAAAATTAAGCGTCTCTGTGATACTTGCAACGCCACTGGCGCAACCACTCAAGGCAGACATCACTGACAAGGCCAATAAGCCTCTAGAAAAAATAGTTAAAGCGTTTTTATTCGCCATATGCTAAGCTGATTTGTAATGGGTTAATTTAGGGGTTAATCTGAGTTTGAACTAATATTATAGACACAGACTGCTGTTCTAAGCGTAACCAATGCATGACGTTTAAGTGGCCGTTAGGTGGTCGCTTAGGTGGTTGTTTAGGCGGTTACTGCCATCGAGTGACCGATGGGCGTATCAATAGCGATACAACGAATCTGACGCAGCAAATGTGGCACAGCACATCTGGCATAACGACTCAAGAAAAGCGAACAAAAAAGCACGAATAAAGTGCAAAACCGCAAACAAACAATACGCGGCAAACAACACACAACCTAACGTAACAATAAAACATGAAAAATATGATGCTGTGGTTTCTGCTGGCCTGTATTTGGGCAGCGACATTCCCTGCCATTAAAATCGGCATCCAAACGATGCAACCGATGACATTGGTCGCCCACCGCATGATTATTGCCGCGTTGGTATTATTGGCGTTTATCGTATATAAGCGCATCCCTTTGCACACAAGTATTAGCATATGGCTGCACGGTATCGCGATAGGACTGACCGGTAATGTCATTCCTTTTTTTCTGATTAGCTGGGGCGAAACCACCGTCGACAGTAGTGTTGCCGCCGTATTGATGGGGTTAACCCCAATTGTCACGGTATTTTTGGCGAGTTTATTATTTGCTGACGAACCCCTTACTGGCCGCAAGGTGGCAGGCCTAAGTCTAGGCATCAGTGGTTTGCTTATCCTTGTCGGTGTTGGCGTTTTTTCAGAAGCAGGACAGCACGTCCCTGGTTTACTTGCCATTGCCATGGCCGCGGTTTTTTATGCCTTAAACACCCTGTATGTCCGCAAATTCGTGCATCAAGGCGGCATCATGCTCGCCTTTGTCGCCTGCTTGGCTGGCGCACTAATCACCTCACCTGTGGCTATCGCCGTCGATAAAGAACAATTTTTTCAAATGCCTAGCCTATCCGCATTACTTGCCTTACTTTATCTGGGGGTTATCGCCACCGCGCTGGCGACCTTTGTTTATCTGTATTTAATCCCAAAAATTGGCGCAGGGCGTATGTCACAAATTAACTTTTTAATCCCTGTCTTGGGGGCATTTTTTGGCGTTGTCTTATTAAACGAAACGTTAGACGCCAATCTCATCATTGCCTTAATCACCGTCATCGGCGCGGTGTATCTAGTCAACCGAGAAAAAGGTTAGCTATAAACGGATGTGATAAAAAATTGGATTCCGTAATCACATATGCGATACTGGTAAGCTAACGCCATTCAAAAAAAGCAAGAAAAACAATGAATCACAGACTGCACTCAAAGCCTTTTATCGGCCTTATCGCCCTATACACCATCATCAGCACATCATCTACAAATGCCTGCGAGCACATCCTCGGCAAATGGCAATCCTCGAAATCACTGAGCTTAGACTATGCCAAACAGCGCACTGACAAAAAATACAGTGACAAACAGATACAGCTTTTGCAAGATATTTTTGGGATTGGACAAGTTGAGTTCACACCAACATCCTACATCTTTTTCATACCGGAACACACAACCAGAATACAAGATCAGCTGAAGAAAAATGCAGAACAAATACATACCAACAACATCGTTTACACCGTATGTCAAAAAGATAAAGTAATCATCGCTGAAAACCAGACCAAATTGAAGGAAAATAAACATACTATTGAGGCCTTAAAAATAATGGACATCAGCATTGAAGAGTTCACCACACACACACTGCATTTTGTCGATAAAAATACTTATTGGACGTCTCCGCTGCCAAGAATGTCAAACCTACGAGAATACTTCGTACGCATTCCTAAAGACTAACGGAAGCTTTACCCAGAACCCCTTATCCGCCAAAAAACACCACACCACCGATGAATTTCAAACATAACTGCCCAAATTGCAAAGAAAAATCATTCTTCCTTACCCATAAAATAACGAGCAAAATTATCGGCTGTAGTGTAAAGCGTACGCCATATTATGCCTGCCCAAAATGCGGGGAAATCATAAGACCTGTCTATGAATCACGAAGAACCAATAAGACTGGTTCTTTTTTATCCCAAAAAACTTCGGCATCAAACAGAATCAGAGTGTCATTTTTATTTTTCAATCGCTATCATCCAGTCATTAGAGAATATTTTATTCGAGCCAGCACAACGCCCCATTCTTTTGCCCTAAAAAATAATGCGTTTATCTATTTGGCCTTACTGATGATGACGCCTGCCACTGTTTTTTTACCTATACTCATGTTAGTAAAATTATTCAGAATCAAAACTAATTTATTTTTCAAACGCGCATTTTTTATGCATACTTTATTATTTTCAGCTAGTTGTGGTTACGTCATTATCTCTTTTGCTCTCTATCCAAAAACAATCAGTATTTTTATTTGGTATATTTCTATTTGCATCGTATTACTTTGCATTTTTTTGTTCATAAATAGCTATATAGACTATGGCATTCGCTATAAATCCAAGCCCGCACCTCCACACTATAACGGCTTAATATCAGGACTGATTATTGCTTTCTTTGGCTTTATCTCCTTGTACCCCATTCATATCATTAACCGCACTGGATTTGACCAACTTGACCCGGGGGAAACCATACTTTCTGAATGGCAAATAGCCATCTATTTCGCATTACCCATTTTGATGCTGACAACTTTGACTGCACCCTTATTTAAAACTTATCTGCAGACACTCAATGGTAAACGCATTTTATAATACTCGAGCAGCAAGAAAACGATCTGTTAAAAATTTAATCGCTGCCAGATAGTTCTCATGACCGTCGATGACAGATACCGCGATATCTGAGTCACCATTTTCACCGTGAAGCGCTAGCTGGTGGCAAAACCAATTTAGGGCGGCATTTCTGGGCAGTTCCTCAGCAGGAGGAAAATCTCGCTCTACGGCTGGAGCCATTTCAATTGAGCCATTCAACAGCTTTGTCGGAAACTCAGGATCAACAATAAACGGACGCCCCATTCCTATCAAATCGGTCGCGCCACTAGACAATGCATTGTTCATCACTAAAGCCGAGCGAAATCCGCCAGTAACCATGACAGGTATGTTAAGTACCGCTTTAATGTCGCGAGCATAGTCTAGGAAATAGGCTTCACGCTCGATGGTGCTTTGCTTAGTTTTATACTGATACGAGGCAGGTGCCTCAAAGTTCCCGCCTGAAATTTCCAGAAAATCGATACCTTCATTCTGCAGCATCTTGGCAACTTCGATACTGTCCTCATGAGTGAACCCGCCCTTTTGGAAATCCGATGAATTCAACTTAGTGGCTAGAATAAAATCGTCTCCGACTTCGACACGCACCGCTCGAACTACCGCAAGTACGAGTCGTGCCCGATTTTTCAGAGACCCACCCCAGCGATCATCACGAGTATTTATCCTTGGCGACAGCGACGAACTCAACAGATATCCATGCGCTGCGTGGATTTGTACGCCGTCAAATCCAGCCTCTTTCGCCAATGCCGCTGATTTCGTAAACTTCCTAACCACGTCCTCGAAATCAGACTCAGTTGCGACTTTTGGTGTCCCAAATCCTGGGAGATTAAGGCGAAGGCTGGACATCGACAGCGGGTGAGGATTAATCAGCTCTGGTGTTTGCCGACCCGCGTGGGCTAACTGTACGAGCGCCACCGAGCCACCACTTTTTGCCGCTGTCGCCAGCTGCCGTGCCCGCGCCATATCTGATTGACAGTCCAGCACAAAATTACCCGCATGCTCCAGATGGCAACGATCGACTGGTGTATTACCCGTAATTAAAAGTCCAGCGCCGCCCTTGCTCCAGCGAGCAAAAAGGTTGACAAGGCCTTGCGTCGGATTGTTGAATCGATCTCCCAATGCTTCGGACATCGCCGACTTAACGAGACGATTACGTAGGACGGTACCATTGGGTAGTTTGAACGCGCATTGAATCATATTGGCATACTCCATTTATATATTCAGAATGCTCGATATCTCGATACAAATTGATTACGAGCGCTTCGTATTTTGGCGTTAAGGTTACAAAATCTCTTCTCTAAAGGCGGTTATAAATTGACGGATGGTATCTTCGTCACGACGATAAAAAGTCCATTTGCCGTGACGTTCTGACTTCACCAAACCCGCTTGTTTTAATATACCCATGTAGTTCGAGATCGTTGACTGCGACAGCCCAGCCTTATCCTGAATATAGCCGACGCAAACTCCTTCCAAATTTCTGTGCTCGGGCAACGCAGAAGGAAAGTTTGACCTGTCTTTAAGCCAGACGAGAATTTGACGCCGCACGGGGTTGTTGAGTGCCACTAAGGCGATTTCTATTTTCATATATTTAAATATATCGATATTTAAATTAAATGCAAGTGTTTTTAACTGTCATTTGGTTTCAACGTGTTGCTCTGCAAACGAAGACAGACAAAATTTTTAACGTGATGTTTTTTGATTGTATTAATTGTTTGTCAAAAACAGTTCGAAACAGCTGCCTATCAGAAAAATTAGACGATAATTATTTTAAACCAATGACTTATTCATTCATATCACGGAGGACGCGATTGTCCTTATCCACCAATATCGCTTTGGCTTTGGGGGCTTTGTCTGCCAACTCAAAACCGATAATGATGATTTCTTCGCCAGCCTTTATCAAATGCGCTGCCGCGCCATTCATACTGATTATGCCTGAATTTTCTTCGCCTTCGATAATATACGTTTCTAGCCGTGCGCCCGAGGTATTGCTAACGACAAGCACTTTTTCATGAGCGGCTAACCCAGTTGCGTTTAATAAGGCTTTGTCAATCGTGATACTGCCGACGTAGGCAACATCGGCTTGTGTCACGGTCGCTTTGTGTATTTTGGCGTGCATATAAAACCGCATGATACTCCTCTACTTTGTTTTCTGCATGAATAGCCTACTATTTATCGGCTATTTATTTAAGCTTCAACTGCCCTGACATGCCGCTATCCGCCTGCCTAGCCGTCTGTCTAGCCATTTACCTAACGCCTGCCAGCGTTTAGCCCATGTACATACCGCCATTGATATGCAGTGTTTCACCCGTGACATAACCCGCTTCAGGCGAAGCAAGGAATTTAACCGCATGCGCAATATCCGCCGCCGCACCTAGTTTGGCCGCAGGGATGTTTTTCGCCAATTCGGCTTTTTGCTCATCGGATAACGCGGCCGTCATATCGGTCTGAATAAATCCTGGTGCAATCGTATTAACCGTAATCCCTCTAGAGGCAACCTCGCGCGCGAGAGACTTGCTAAACCCAATAACACCCGCTTTGGCCGCGGCATAATTCGTCTGCCCAGGGTTGCCAGTTACCCCGACAACCGATGCAATATTGATAATCCGACCAAATTTTTGCTTCATCATCGGGCGCAATACGGCTTTTGATAAGCGATAAACCGAGGTTAAATTCGTCTGGATAACGGCGTCCCAGTCTTCGTCTTTTAGTCGCATCAGCAAATTATCGCGTGTAATGCCCGCATTATTGACCAATACCGCAATGCCGCCAAAATCGGTCTCAATCGCGGCGAGGCATTGTTCAATAGACGTCGCATCAGCGACATTAAGCACATAGCCTTTGCCGCTTAGCCCTTGGGCTTTAATCCGCTCATTAATGGCGGACACCCCACTTTCTGACGTGGCTGTACCCAGTACAGTCGCGCCATTTTTGCCCATTACCTCTAAAATCGTTGCACCAATTCCACGGCTTGCGCCAGTGACTAATACAACAGGGTACTCAGCTGGTTTTTCGTTTGTCATTCGTTCACATCCAACAGTTATTTAATTCATCCTTTATTTTAGCAAGTCTGCAAGACTTTCCAAAGTTTCTTGATCGTGCACACAAAAAGCAGGCATTTCTTTATTAATTCGCTTATTTAAGCCTGCCAACACCTTGCCTGGCCCGACCTCAACAACTAAATCAATTTGCTCATCGGCAAAATATTGCACCGTCTCTACCCAGCGTACAGGCGCAATGAGCTGTTTGGATAGTGCGCTAATAATGTCTGCGGTATTAGCGTGGATAGCAACGTCCACATTATGTACAACAGGCACTTTTGCGGGCGTCCAAGTCGCCATTAAAAAAGCCGACTTCATCGCCTCGGCAGCGCTTGCCATCAAAGGGCAATGCGACGGCACAGAAACGGGCAAGGCCAACGCCCGCTTTGCACCCGCTTGCTTTAGTGCTTCGCAGGCTTGCGCCACCGCAGTCGCGTGACCTGCAATTACCGTTTGCCCTGGTGCATTATCATTGGCTGCCCAAACGCCTTGATTCGCACCTTGATTCGCACCTTGATTCGCACCTTGATTAGCGCCTTGATTAGCGCCTTGATTGACTTGTTGATTAGCTTCTTTATTGGCATTTGAAATATCCTCACAGACCTGGCGAATATGGGTAATTTCTAAGCCTAAAATAGCGGCCATTGCACCTTGCCCCTGTGGCACGGCGGCTTGCATGCATTCAGCACGTTTTCGTGCTAATCGCAATGCCTCAGCAAAGGTTAACTGACCCGATGCGACCAGCGCAGTATATTCGCCCAAGCTATGACCTGCTAATAACTGTGGTGAAATAGCGAATGTCTCATTAAGGGCACGGTAGGCCGCAACCCCAGCCGTTAGCATGGCGGGCTGTGTATTAATGGTTTCATTTAGCGATTCGGCTGGGCCTTCGGCCGTCATCTGCCATAAATCAAATCCTAATACCTCATTGGCTTCTGCATACGTTTGGCGAACCGTTTCATACTGATTATAAAGCGATTGCATCATACCCACTGACTGAGAGCCTTGCCCTGGAAAAACGAGCGCGATACGTTGAGTCATATTAATTACCTGCTGTAGTTATCTTTATCTTGCCCACCTATGTCAACGCCGCAACCTGCTTGCAGCATTTGATGGTTAGGCAATCAATACGCGAACCAAAAGCACAAACTATAAGCACGAACCAAAGGCGCATAAACTAAATAAAATTTCAAATAGAATTCTGACAGCGTATTATCGCATAAATAGGGTGTGATTTAAAATCGCAATAATGCACCGCCCCACGTAAACCCACCGCCGAAAGCTTCCATGAACAACAAATCGCCGCGCTTTATTTGCTTTGCCTTGACAGCACAATCTAGCGCCAACGGGATAGAAGCAGCCGATGTGTTGGCATGAAGCGCCACTGTACTCACGACTTTTTCCATCGGCAAATGTAATTTTTCGGCAACCGCTTTGATGATTCGGATATTGGCTTGGTGCGGGACTAACTTGTCGATTTGATGACTGCCGTAGTCTGTCCCAGCAGTGACTTGTTCAACCAAATCACGGAGCTTAGATACCGCCACTTTAAAAACCTCTGAGCCTGACATCTGAATATAATCATCAATGCGCTCATCAGAGTGCTGATAAGACACCCCGTTAGGCACCCACAATAATTCCTTAAACGCACCATCGGCATAGAGTTTGCTGCTAATTAAGCCTTCTTCGCTTTCACTCGCGGACAACACAACAGCCCCTGCGCCATCACCAAATAGCACACAAGTATTGCGGTCTGACCAATTTAAAATTTTTGACATCGTTTCTGAACCAACGACTAATGCATGCTTTGCTTGGTTTGTCTTGATATACTTATCTGCAATATCCAGTGCGTAGATAAATCCCGAGCAAACCGCCTGCACATCAAATGCAGGGCAAACCTGCGTACCTAGACGTTTTTGCAGCCCGCTGGCACAGCTAGGGAAAATATGGGTTGGCGTGGTGGTCGCGACGATAATTAAATCAATTGCGTCGGGCGTCAGCCCAGCATCAGCAATCGCAAGCCGTGCGGCGTGCTCTGCCATATCGCTAGTGGATTCATTATCGCCTGCAATATGGCGTTGCGAAATACCTGTTCTTGAAACAATCCACTCGTCAGACGTGTCTAAGGTTTTCGACAGATCTTCGTTTGTCACGATTGTTTTTGGCAGGTAACTCCCCGTCCCTTGGATATAGCTTCGTGTCGTCATCGTGCGTTTCTCGTTTTAATCCGATGCTGATACTGAATGTAAATTTAAATCTGAATTTGTCGCTGTCGTTTCAGGCATGTTGTTTTCAGATAGGTTCGCTTCAGGCATATTGGCGACAGCGTACTGCGCTAGCATACCACGTATCTTATCTGGAAGCTGTTTTTTAACCTCAACAGACGCAATTTTAATCGCGTTTGCAAACGCGTCTTTGTCGGCATTACCGTGACTTTTGATGACGATACCATTTAATCCAAGCAATGACGCACCATTATAGCGGCGTGGATCAATCTTATCAACGACAGCACGCAATACGGGTTTTGCAACAAACGCCGCCATTTTTGTCAAGGCATTACGCGTAAATTGTTCTTTGAGCAGGCTTTGAATGAAATGCGCTAATCCTTCGCTGGTTTTTAAGGCAATATTGCCCACAAACCCGTCGCAAACAATCACATCAACGCGCCCATTATAAATATCGTTCCCTTCGATAAATCCACAATAATTCAATGGGCTATTTTGAATGAGTTGCGCGGCAGCTTTTACTTGTTCGTTACCTTTGATGGCTTCGGAGCCATTATTCAACAGCCCAACCTCTGGTGAGGCCTTTCCATCCACAACAGAGCACAGCGCACTGCCCATCACCGCAAATTGCATTAGCTGCGCGGCATCACTATCCACATTCGCACCCAAATCCAACCAATGAACGTGCCCATATTTATTTGGCACGGTGGTACAAATCGCGGGGCGATCGATGTCGGGTAGCATTTTGAGAATATAACGCGCCAACGCCATCAGGGCACCCGTATTACCTGCGCTAACGCAGGCATCGGCTTCACCACTTGCCACCAATTCAATCGCAACCCGCATGGACGCATCCTTTTTGCTTCTCAATACCGATGCAGGCGAGTCGTCCGATTGAATGACTTCTGTGGTGTGTTTAACGCGAATGGCTGGATGCTGCAAAAGACCCGCTTGCGTCAATGCACGCTCAATCCGCTGCTGATCCCCAACTAAAATCAAATCGAGGTGCTTTTCGGCTGCTAAAACAGCACCAGCAGCAGCGACAATAACCTCTGTGCCAGCATCGCCCCCCATTGCATCAATCGCAATCGTTGAGCTCTCCTGCGCCAATTTTTGCATACTAATTCGTTAACAATTAATTAAAGAATCGAGTAAATTAAGCGTCGATATCGTCTTGGGTTATTTCAGTTTGTGCTTTTGGTGCGATAATCTGCTTGCCTTTATAAAATCCATCTTTAGTCACATGGTGCCTATGGTGCAACTCGCCTGAGGCATTGTCTACGGAAAGCGTATTGCCCTTTAATGCATCGTGGGCACGTCGCATGCCTTTTCTCGAGGGGGATTTCTTACTTTTTTGTACAGCCATGGTTGACTCCTAATTCAATAAATCTTTCAAATTTGCAAACGGGTTTTCCCGCTTATTTAGCTTGATATTTTGATAAGCTAGTTCACAATTCTCGTGTTTAGCAACTATCGGTAACACCAAAATAAATTCTTGCTCAATCAGCGGTGCCAATTCTAGCATATCTTGGCAAACAACCGCATCTTCTTCAATGGTTTCTAGCCGTTTCTCGTGCTTTAGCAAAACTAAATGCAAATCAACAGCCAACGTTAATGTCATCGGCTCAAGACAGCGTTGACAGTCAAGCACCACGTCAATCGATGCCTGCCCTGTTATCACTACCTCGCCATCATCGCGCTGGACGACCGACAAACTGACCGCCGCCTCACCACTATCACGATTTTGCGATGCCAAGAGATAGGGCATTTCTGCCAGTGGCAGCTTCCCGACAATAGTACTCCCATGACGATAAAGCGCCCAAGGGTCGATAATCAATGGCAACATGTCAGACATAAGGGCAAGCATACTACAACGCAATGAGAAAATTGTCAAAGGTTTATATTAAAATCCCCCTCGAAGCATACTGAGAAAGCCACCTAAATCGCACACCAAACCACACGATTTTTTCAAAAAAGACTTTTTATTATTCAATCTCACGCGTTAAATCCGTATAATGAGCGGCTAACGAAGGCCTGGCTCTTTTCACCGCTACTTTTACCATTATAATTATGCCACCACTACAAAACGACCGTTTAATTCGCGCTTTGCTCCGCCAACCTGTTGACCGCACGCCTATCTGGGTCATGCGCCAAGCTGGGCGATACCTCCCTGAATACAGACAATTGCGCGCCCAAGCGGGCAGCTTTATGGCGCTATGCCAAAACCCCGAACTTGCCTGCGAGGTCACCTTACAACCGTTAGCACGATTTGATTTGGATGCCGCCATTTTATTTTCTGATATTCTCACGATTCCTGACGCGATGGGACTAGGGCTTTATTTTTCGCCTAACGAAGGCCCTATGTTCGAGCGCACGATTACCTGCGAAAAAGACCTCTTGCAACTCAAACCCATCGACCCTAATCAGGATTTACGTTATGTCATGGATGCCGTTTCAACCATTCGTCGCGCACTACAAAACCGTATTCCACTGATTGGTTTTGCGGGCTCACCTTGGACGCTCGCCACTTATATGATTGATGGCGGTGGCGCCAGCAAAAAAGGCTTCCCCAAAGCCCAAACCATGCTTTATAGCAACCCTAAACTGCTGCATGCATTATTAGACAAGCTAGTCGACGCGGTGAGCGACTATCTGGTCGCACAAATTGAAGCAGGCGCTCAAGCTTTGATGATTTTTGATACGTGGGGCGGCCTATTAACCCCTGCCGCTTACGAGACCTTCTCTCAGCAAAAAATGGCTGAAATCGTTGCCAGACTCCCAAAAAACCACGATGGACAGCGCATTCCTGTTGTTCTATTTACCAAGGGTGGGATGCGCAACTTGCCTGGTTTTGTTGCCGCTGGCACCGATGCAATTGGACTAGATTGGACCGCTGACTTGTCTGATGCCAAAGCTATCGTTGGTAACCAGTTAGCACTTCAAGGCAACTTAAACCCCAATATACTGCTCTCTTCATCCGAGACCATTGAAACAGAAGTCAAAAAGGTATTAGCAAGCTATGGCAACGTCCACTCTGGACAAGGGCATGTCTTTAATTTAGGGCATGGTATCACGCCTGATGTGCCGCCTGAGAACATGGCGGCACTGATTGAGGCCGTCAAGCAACACAGCCCACAGTACCATCAAACGAATTAAACAAACCTGCGAATTAGACGAACCTAGCTAAAAACAAATCTCATTGGCAAATGTGGCTTGCCTTGTTACCTTGCTTGATGCCTCGACGTTTGATACCTCAGCGCTTGATGCCTCGGCCTGTGCGCGGCGCGTCAACTGAATCCGTCGAAAATTCACATAATCAATGATGTCACTCTCGTCTGTTAATCTCCCTGAAACCAGACGGGTATCGTCACCCGCAAATTTTATCGCCCCTGACTCTTGGCCACAGAACACATTAATTGCATCACGACGGTCGCCTCGGCTATGATAAACGCACTGCGCGGATTTCGGTTGCTCACGTAGAAAGCTGCCCATATGAGGCTTCTCACAATCTGGGCTTAGCCATGACACTAGGCTATTCAACAAATCATTTTGCTGAACCAATGCTGTCTGCGCTCCTGAGCTAAAATCACCACCAACAACAATCAGCGGCACTAGAGACGCTGCACCCAGACCAAACTGGTCAATTTCTGCGGCAGAAATTGGTGTCATTGCACGATGATCCGCCGTGATAATCAGCACACCATCCTCAAAAAAATTATTTTTCACCAAATCATCGTATAGCGTTTTGACTGCCGTATCAACGTAGCGCATTGTTTTCTCTTGGTCGAGTTCTCGTGTTTTCGGCACAACAAACGGTAGGTGGCTAGTGACCGTCACCGCCATGACAAAGTAAGGCGCTTGTGCCGTTTGCGCATAGTCGACAACCCGTCGATAAAAAACCAAGTCTTCCACCGAATCAAACTGATACCTATCCGCCCCTTGGTAGCCTGGGTATTCCGAGCCTTCAATCACATCAAACCCCATGCTCTGGGCAAATAAATCACTGTCTGACGATGACAACACGCCTGCCTTTAAAAATGCCGTTTCATAGCCTACAGCAGATAAGAATTTTGGTAGCGTATAATCAATATTTCGGTAGCCTTCGACTGGTTTTTGCTGAAGAAACGGTTTAATTGGCACCATCGTCGGGTACCCAGAGGCTAACGCAATTAACCCATGCGAACTGCGAAAGGTATTGGCATGAAAATTCGTAAAGTATCGGTTTTCTTTCGCAATCGCATCAATATTCGGCGTCCAGTCATTGATACCAGAAAATAGCTGGCTATGATACATCGACAAGGATTCAACGACCAACACAATCACGTTTGGGCGATGAGTCGCATCGGAAAACTCACAGCTGGTGCAGCCTGAGTTTGGATATTTTCTATCTAAGGCAGCAATATAGTCTGTAGAGTACGATTTTGAGCTACCGTGATCTAAGTTCACAGAAATAAAATTGCGATAATACACATCGTGCACATAGCTTTCTTTGATCGGAATGGCCGAAGCGCCCCAACTAATCATCGCTAGCAAGCCAGTCAGGTATTTCAATCCACGATGCGAATGCTGCCATAATATTAGGACGATGGCACTCGTCACCATAATCAAACAGAGTAATAGCAACAGCCTTGTGTCAAGGTGTAAAAATTCGACAACCGTACTCGGGTCAAAATAGGTTTTTATATCATAAGAATTCAACCGACTATTAAATAACTTGATTGCCACAATATCAGCTAAATAAAGGAGTGTCACCAAGAGCGCAGTCATTCGCAAACTGAGTCGAATCACGCGCTGTTTAGCCCAAAAAGACAACCAAAGCAGCGTAAAAATAGCCGCTACAACCGTGGCATCGCTGATAAGTGTCCACTCGACAAAGCACCCTTGGCAGCGCGTATAATCGCCTAACATGCCTTCGACACTGTAAGCACGATAAGCCATCGCACCGAGTAGCGCAATGGCAGGCCAAAACAACAAGGCATTGATGGCTATTTTTTTACCCACCCGTAACATCCGTATTTTCACCTCAACAAGTCGATTTTAAACAAAGGCGACCACTATTATTCACGAACAAATGTCCCCATACCGCCTAACGCGTCTCCCTCTTGGGCTTTTTCGGCTTCTTCTTGTCGGCGCGCTTCTTCGCGGATTTCTTCGGCACTCTTCTCTAAGCTCCAGCTCTGTGTTGACGCACTGTTTGCCGCGTCATCAATGAGATGATTCATGCCATGTTCACGCAGTTTTTGCTTGAAATTATTCGCTGAATCGACATAAAGCAGGGCTTCCTCTGCTGTTACTTTCTCTGCTTTGAGCAAATCTAAAATGTAGTTATCAAAATTAATCACCCCTTCACGCATACTGGCTCTATCCATCGCTTCTTCGATAGCGCTTAGCTTGCCCTCAGAAATAAGCATTTGAATATGCGGCGTATTAGTCATGATCTCCAGCGCCGCCACTCGACCCGAACCCGACGCATGGTGCATTAATCGCTGACAAACGACGGCATTTAGCGATTCTGACAAATCATGCAATAATTTTTCACGGCGTTCAAAAGGAAATAAGTTAATAATGCGTTCCAAAGTGAGCTTCGCACTGGTGGCATGGAGCGTCGCAAAGACCAAATGCCCCGTTTCGGCAAATGTCATCGCTTGTTCCATGACTTCCATATCTCGAATTTCACCGACCAACAAAACATCTGGCGCTTGACGCAGTGCGCTTTTCATTGCTCGTGCATAGCTGTGGGTATCAATACCAATTTCACGCTGACAGACAATCGACTTTTTGCTTTGGTGGACAAATTCAATCGGGTCTTCTACGGTAATAATATGATCTGAAAAATTACGGTTACGATAACCAATCATCGAGGCCAACGAGGTGGATTTACCCACGCCTGTCCCGCCTGTAAATAAGACCAAGCCTCGCTTCAGGCTAGCCAAGTCTTTTAAATAATCTGGCAGGTTAAGCGATTCGATTGTAGGAATCTCGATAGGAATACGACGCAACACCATGCCAACCGTGTCTTTTTGCTTAAATACATTCGTTCTAAACTGCGCACGCCCTGGATAATCAATCATAAAGTTAATTTCTAAATCCTCATTGAATTGGCGATACATGGCATCCGACAGTTTAGCGCGAACCATCATGTCTACTGCTTCGGCGTTGGGCTTTATGCCCTCTACATATTGCACTTTACCGTTTAATTTAATCCCTGGGTGGTTGTCTGAGGTAATGATTAAATCCGACCCGTTTTTGTCATTCATCAGTAAAGCCAGTTTGTCTAATATGGCTTCTGCTTGTTGTATATCCATTAAATTTCTCCCATTACTTGATGTTTATTCATTTTTAGCTGGTTTTTTAACTATTTTTCACCAACCCGTTAGCACATTCGCAGAGGCGGCGCCATTGGATTTACGTTAGGTTTTTATAGGCTTGCGTTAGATTTACGTGGGCCGAAACACAATCGGCTGCTCGGTTTTATCTCGTGTACTGCGCTCAACTTTATCAACCATATCAACCGTATCAACGTCATCAGTGCTCGCTGTCTGATGACGCTCAGGCAATAGCCAGCGATGACTTATTGCCGACTCCGTGTCAACGGTTTGCTGACGTGTCAAGCGCCCAAAATCAAACAAGGACGTATCCAACAAATGCGATGGCGAGACATTAGACAGTGCACTAAACAAACTATTTTTTCGGTTCGGGTGTTCTTTTTCCCAGTTAGTTAGCATAGCTTTGATGTGTTTGCGTTGCAAGTTTTCTTGTGAACCACATAAATTGCATGGAATAATCGGAAATTCACGGACTTTAGCGTAGGCAATTAAATCCTGCTCATCGACTAAAGCTAACGGCCGAATGACCACATGATGCCCATCGTCACTTCGTAACTTAGGCGGCATGGTTTTTAGCCGACCGCCAAAAAATAAATTCAAGAAAAACGTCTCCAAAATATCGTCTTTGTGATGGCCTAGCGCAATCTTTGTTACGCCATTGGCCTTGGCATACGTATACAAAATGCCGCGTCGCAAGCGTGAACACAGGCTACACATCGTCTTGCCTGCTGGTATTTTATCCGTTACAATCGAGTATGTATCTTCGGTAATAATATCAAACGGCACGCCCAGTTGCGCTAGATAACTGGGTAAAATCGTCTCATCGAACCCAGGCTGCACCTGATTGAGATTAACGGCAAGCAGTTCAAAATCAACCGGTGCCTTGCGCTGTAGATTCATCAGCATATCCAGCATCGCATAAGAGTCTTTGCCGCCCGACAAACAGACCATGATTTTGTCACCTGCTGCTATCATCTGATACTGCTCAATCGCCGTCGCAGTCAAGCGCCGAATACGTTTCTGCAATTTCTTACTATTCACACTACTCATTTTTCACCGAACCGTTACCAAATTATGCTTTATATTTATCGTCATTATGCCTAGAATGATAGGTTAAATTTCTCACACAACACACGGAGAATCTCTATATGTTAAAACTAAAACGTGCCTTTTCAGTTGCTATTCTAGCATTTGCTTGCTTTATTCCAAACGCTTATGCGGTAAAAGATGGTGATCAGTTCAGAGACTGGGAAGGCAAATGCGAAACCGTCGAAGGTCGTCAGTTCTGCGGCATTTCGCATACGATTTACGATGCCGACCAAAAACCAGTCGTCAATCTCTTTATTCGTAAAATCGACGGCCAACCCGATCCAATCGCTTTTATCAAGGTTCCGTTGGGTGTTAATCTACAGGCGGGGCTAGGCATTGCCGTTGATCGCGAAGAGATTGCACAAGTTCCCTATACAGTCTGCGACCCTGCAGGATGTAACGCGATTGTTCCGCTAAAGTCCGAAACCGTTGAGACGATGAAAAGAGGCAAAGAAATCCAAATTGGTATGCTACTGGTCAACCAAGAAGTCATCTTGACTGGCTCGCTCTCTGGTATCACCAAGGCACTAGGCGCATTGTAGGTATTATAGGCTAGGTATTAGGCGCATTTAGGCGCCTTAGCGGCAATATTGCAGCCAATTATTGCAGCCAATTATTGCCGTCAATATTGTCGCTTGTATCATCTTCCATTTGCCTCTTCATCAAGTGACAACCCACAATAACATCCTGCACAGCTAACAGCTTGGGCTGAGTAAACCCGTGTTGATACGGGCTTATTTTATGCTCGGCATGCATCGTGAAGCTGCCCTACCATGCGCTACCTTACCACGTGCTACTTTACCATGCGCTACTTTAACCTGCTTAGTCTAATTCTAGCGTCCACTAGGTGTTAATAGTAGCCGCCTAGACAGCTATCCAGCTAATCCGAAAAATACACCGCACCCAACAGCACAGGAGACGCTGAGCCCGTCATTTCACGCGTATCTATCGGCTGCCTCGACAGTGTTTTTGACGCTAAAATGGCAAACCCAGCCGCCTCAACCTGCTGCACATCAACCCCTAACACCGCCGTGGTTGTTACCTTCGTTTGCCTGCCGCACGACTGCAAACAATGCGATAATTCTTGTAACAACAGCGGATTTTTAGCACCGCCACCACTGGCAATTAGCTGACCCGTTGCGCCTGGCAATGCGCTTGGCAATGCATCAGACAATGCATTAACAATACTTTGTGCCGTCAACCGCGCCAACGTCCGCATAACATCGACTGGTGCTTCGTTACCTTGCAAATAGGTCGTGAGCCAATCTAAGTGAAAATAATCTCGTCCTGTGCTTTTTGGTGGCGGGCGACTGAAATAATCGTCTGACAAACAACGTGCCAGCAATTCTGGCAAAACCTGTCCCTGGCTTGCCCATTCGCCATCATGGTCGTAAGTTTTCCCCTGATGAAGTGCAATCCAGTCATCCATTAGCGCATTACCAGGCCCTGCATCAAATCCTAATGGCAACCCTAATGGCGAGGCGAAGTTGGCGGCGGTGGCGTTTTCGGTGTTGATACTGAATATACTGATATTGCTAATCCCACCAATATTAACCATTGCTGCCGCAGATTGCATTGGTTCATCACCAGTTAGCCTGTGCCCAAACAACGCTTGATGAAAATAAGGTGCCAGCGGCGCACCCTGCCCCCCTGCTGCGACATCTTTGCGGCGAAAATCACACACGACTGTTTGCTTTGTTAGATAGCTCAATCGCGCACCGTCCAATAGTTGCAGTGTATAAGGCGTTTCGGCATCGATTGCATGGCGTATGGTTTGTCCATGTGCACCAATCGCCGCAATTGCCTCGGGTTTGATTTTTACCGCCTCCAATAATCGTTGATACGCGTTGGCATAACAGGTTGTCAATGCAATTTCGGCACGGCAGGCCACATCAAGTTCATTCTCCTGTGAGCTGTTAAGCGCATAGAGCTGGCTTCGTAGCGCGGTGGGAAACGGCACATTGACATGGCCTTTGACCTGCCAATCGCTATCGTTGGCCTGCATAATTACGGCATCAACACCGTCTAAGCTGGTGCCGCTCATCATCCCAACCCAGTAAATGCTTCGTGTTGACGACACGGTGCTTATTGCCTCGCCAATTGCCGCAAGGTCGGCAGATATTGCCGCGCCAATGCGCGCGCTTCAGCCAATGAATCCTCTTTGGCACCACCGGGTAAAGACACCGTTAGTGGGTTACGGTGCTTGCCGCTCACAATGACCTCATAATGCAAATGTGGCCCTGTGGAGATGCCTGTATTGCCGACTTTACCAATCGTTTGTCGCTGTTTGACTGTGCTACCTTTTTTCACCAGTATTTTCGATAAGTGGGCGTAGCGGGTTTTATATCCATTTTTGTGGTCGATTTCAATTAATTTGCCATAGCCACTTTGCCGCCCTGCAAAAGTCACCACGCCGTTTGCAGGCGACCAAACAGGCGTCCCCGTTGACGCTTTAAAGTCTGTCCCTAAGTGCGGACGAATTCTTTTAGTCACCGGGTGGCGGCGACGCATACTAAAATGCGAAGAAATACGCTGATAACTCAGCGGGTATCGCAGAAATTTTTCATCGACACTGATTTTGCCTTCGCGATTTGCCCAAAACCATTTCCCTGTATGTTTAATAAGCACAAACTCCGCATGGCGATTATCACGTACAACGCGAACTGCTCGTAAATACTGGTTAGCGCCATCGCGTTTAAATAATAGGTAAAACTGACGAGGCGATTTGGCGGCTTTCATCACAGGAATTTCAGCCACTAACTGACGCTGCAGATTTGACAGCGAAATGGTTTTAGCCGCGTCTAGGATACGCTGACCTGGTTTTTGCGAAAAGCTCAGCATCAACAAATCACCTTGTGTCGCGGTACGCGGCAAGGCGGCATTATCTCGATTGGTGCTTGGTGCGCTTGTTGTGCTTGGTGCGCTTTGTGTTCTTTGCACGGTTGGCTGGCCTAGACTGGCTAGCGATTCCGATGCTTGTTGCGGGGCCGCTGGCGAAGCAGCCTGTAACGAAGACTCAAGTAACGCGGCATTGTCAAATGCGCGCTTTAACTGCGTTTGCAGGGTTTTTTCTAGGCTAGATAAACTCAATAATTGATTGGCAGAAGGTCGATAAAAGTCAGCCCGCAGTGCCCCACGTTTAACGCTAATGCCTCTGACCTGACGCTGGTTTGCTTCTGCCTCAAAAATCAGGGCAAATTCGCGGTCACTTTTGGCGTCTGGAATAATCGGTGCTGATTGAATTAATTGCAGCTCTTGGGCGCTGAGGTTAGCCTTGTTACACGCGACATCTAAGGGCTCACCTTTTTTCTGTATGAACGCTAATTTTTTCCATTGTCCTGCGGCGCGTAACAGCGTTTTTTCGCTACTCGCTGGACTTTTATCCGCTCTCGCCTCAGCGGTTTCTTCAACGTTTTCTTCAACGCGTTCTTCACTGTTTGCTTCGACATTCGCCAAAGATAGCGTTGTCGTGTTTTGTTCTCCTCCCTGCACGGCAACGCGGCGGTCTATTTCATCCTGATTAGGTAATTTACTGGGCAATTGACTGGGGTGGCTTTTGGCGACGCGCGCTCCCTGCACCTCTGTCACCAAAAAATTAATCATGCGGTTACCGCGGGTCACACGGATTTCTTGCAATGCCTTAGTCAGTGTGCTGGATTGCTTGGCAGGGATATCGCCTGATTTGTCGGCTGATTTATCGGCTGATTTGTCGGCACGATATGCCAAGCGAAAATGCCGCTCGGTATCAATCTTGGTAATCAATGGCAACTTGGCAATCATTGCTTTGTCGGCAGCGGCGATTGGCGTATTCTCAAGCGCTGCTGTTAATGTTTGGTTGCTTTTTTGGGTGAATTCGACAAATTCATATATAATGTCGGACTGATTCAATTCAGATTGCGGTGTAGGTTGCCCCTCAGATTGCCCCTCAGATTGAGACTCGGGCTGAGGCGCTGACTGCAATTCAGATTGCGCGATAGCTTTGGGGGGAATATTCACCCAAATAACGCAGCAAATTAATACTAACCGTGTGATAAACGTCAATTGTTGCACTTACTAAATAGGACTAAATACGAGATGGGCGTAAATGATACCTTAAAACTCCTAAAACGTGGAGCAGAAGATTGCCTACCTGAGGCAGAGTTAATCAGCAAGTTACAAGAAGACCGACCGCTGCGTATCAAACTTGGCATGGACCCCACCTCACCCGACCTACATTTGGGGCATACCGTCGTGATTAACAAATTACGCCAATTTCAGGAATTAGGGCATGAGATTTTATTCTTAATTGGCGATTTTACCGCAAGCATTGGCGACCCAACGGGCAAAAGCGCCACTCGTCCGCCACTATCACCCGAAAAAATCAACGACAACGCCAAAACCTACCAACAGCAGATTTTTAAGATTCTAGACCCAGATAAAACCACCGTGTTGTTTAATTCGACATGGATGAGCAAAATGACCGCATCGGACATGATTCGGTTATCCGCCCAATACAGTGTTGCAAGGATGCTAGAACGAGAGGACTTCAATAACCGCTACAAGTCTGGTCAGTCCATTGCCATCCATGAGTTTTTGTACCCGTTGGTTCAGGGCTATGACTCGGTTGCGATGCGCGCCGATATCGAACTGGGCGGCACAGATCAAAAGTTTAACCTGCTCGTTGGCCGCGAATTACAAAAAGCCTACGGTCAGCCACAGCAATGCATCCTGACCATGCCGATTTTAGAAGGCCTAGACGGGGTGCAGAAAATGTCCAAATCGCTGAATAACTATATCGGCATTTTTGACGCACCTGATGAGATGTTTGGCAAAATCATGTCTATCTCCGATGCGCTGATGTGGCGTTATTTTGAGCTATTGTCGTTTAAATCGCTGACCGACATTGCCCATTTAAAACAAGCCGCAGCCGACGGCAAAAATCCCCGCGATATCAAATTTGAACTCGCCGTAGAGTTGATTGAACGCTTTCACGATAAATCCGCCGCCACCCGCGCACGCGATAATTTTATCGAACGTTTCCAAAAAGGCCAGCTGCCCAGCGATATTGAGAAAAAAACCATCCGCATCGATAACCCGACTAAAATCGCTAACGTCCTAAAAACCGCAGGGCTGGTCAACACGACTTCCGAAGGCATGCGCATGATTCAGCAAGGGGCGGTTAAAATTGATGGCGAAAAAATCGACAACTCGGATTTACAACTAGACAAAGGCTTTGACGCCATTATCCAAGTCGGTAAACGGCGAATTGCGCAGGTTGTTTTGCTGTAATGCCGGCTTGATCGCTTCTGATTTAAATTCTGTTGTATAATGACGTCTTGGTTTCATAATCGAAGTCCTCTAATATTTCGTTAAAAGGACTCCGCTTTTTGTTGAGCAGATCATTTTGCTTCCTCAAACGCTATGGTAAACGGATACAAATGGCTTGGCACGGACAGCGCCAATGACAGGGTCAATAATCCGTTATCACCCAATTAATTAACTTCACAAATCAAAAACCGTCACATGGATTGCGTGACGGTGACGATTAGTCGCCATTTCTCTGGTTTGATTTAATGGGAAATTGCATCTCATTAAAGTTCCTCATTCTAGTAGCGCTTTCAATACACAAAGGATCCCCTGCGTCATCAGTACTTGCATAAAAGTCGAGCAGCCGTATCTTATCGCCAGCATTTTTATCCAATTTCAAGCTATAACGTTTTAAATTAACTGATGTGGGATGTTTTTTCAAATCAACAGAAATATAGTACAGCTTTCCGTTGCCCCATCGTTTCTCCTTTTTTATTATTTTTAAATCAGCGACAACGTCCCAAGGGATATATAAAAAATAAGCATAGCTGCTGGAAAAAATAGTTATCCATTTTTTTTCTATAAAATAAATACCATTGATATCCCAAAAAACAGAAGAGAAGAAATCTTACATATAGTTTAATTGAAATGTCAGATTAAGTCATTACTATTACACCTTGCCTAAGATATTAGGTAAATCGACTGATAAATCTTGAGCTAATTTTAGCGTATGCCGCTTTTTCGTCTTTTCGTCTGATTATCACTAATCTTTTGCAAAGCTTCGTTGCTCCTGAATTTACTGGGCTCATTTAATCTAGCGATACGCGCATTTTTTCCGTTGTCTTTTTTTGTCCACTACCTCAATGAACCCAAAAGAGTCAATAAATACTGGGCGTATCATGTAACGATAGTGATAACCAATCAGCAAAAAACCACAACCCTTCAATTAACGTTTTCAATTCAGCATTTTAATTACATATTTTTCTGGTATAATGTAGTAGAGAAAATAATTAATTTTAATTACAAGCTGCTAGTGGGTTGTTAATTACAGGGCGATGTGTTGGTTGCAGGGTGTTGGTTGCCATTGATTTAAAAAAATGTGTAGCGAGAGATGCGTTGCGAGAGACTTATTTGGCGTATCAGTAGCTAATCGAGTTAAACAAAAAGTTAAAAAAGGTAAAAAACATGATAAAGAGCAAAATAAAGCACGTATTCGTTAAATGGTCAGTGGTTGTGTTGTTATTGACGGTAGGCAAGCTAGCACAGGCACAGATTACGGTAGGGTCTACGGATAATTTCATCACCACATGGAACACTGAGGCACAAACCTCGCTTATCATCCCGACCACGGGTACGGGTTATAATTTCACGCTGTATTGGGAAGAGGTTGGTAATGCGGCGAACAATGGCACACTAACGGCCCAAACGGGGAATCCCACCATTACGGGATTGACGGTAAATACCGATTATCGTGTCGAAATCACGGGCGCTTTTCCGCGTATTTTTATTAGCTCTCAACCGCCACAAAGGACGCAAATCCGCACAGTCTCTCAGTGGGGCACGATTGCATGGCAATCCATGGTAAGCGCTTTTTCAGGAACAAGTAATTTACAGGTGACTGCGACAGACACCCCTGATTTATCAGCCGTCACTGATTTAACAGGCATGTTTGTAAATACTCAGGCGATGACCGGAGCTGGCGCCAACTGGGATTGGGATGTCAGCAGTGTGACGAATATGCAGTTAATGTTTCAAAGTGCTGTCAGTTTTAACCAAGACTTGGGTGATTGGGATACCAGCAGTGTGACAAATATGGAAGCTATGTTTTCCAACGCATTAAATTTTAACCAAGACATTGGCGATTGGGATACCAGTAGTGTGACGAATATGGAGTTCATATTTTTGGATGCATTAGATTTTAACCAAGACTTAGGCGATTGGGATTTAAGCAGTGTGACATCGACTAGTCTTATGCTATTTAACTCAGGGCTTGATTGTGGCAACTACTCGCTAACATTAATTGGCTGGGCCGCTAACGCAAATACCCCTGATAATCTAGCCTTAAGTAGCGTATCACCATTGCAGTATGGTACTGGAGCAGAAGCCGCGCGTGATGCCTTGATAGCTAAGGGTTGGAATATTACTGGCGATACACTGGATGCGACCTGCGTTATACCGACCAATACTACTGGCAATGCTGCAGCGATTCCGACGGTATCTTGGTGGGCGCTGTTAATGACGGTGTTTGGTGTGATGGGAATTGCTGGGGTTGCTCGTAGACGCAGCAATAGCTATTAACATTAGCGAGTATTAAGCAAAACTTCGCTTAGCAGAAAATTTAGCAGGAAATTTTAGTAGCCAAGGGAAATATTAACAAATGGTAATCAATTAAGCGGTGAATCAAGTCGCTGCTGTGGTTATTTTTTGCTAATATGTGATAGACATAATGTCTCATGGTGAGTGATTATGTTTTGATTACAAGCTGCTAGTGGGTTGTTAATTGCAGGGCGTTTTTTGCGTCACTAGTTGCCATCATTGGTTGCCATTGATTTAAAAAAATGTGTAGCGAGAGATGCGTTGCGAGAGACTTATTTGGCGTGTCAGTAGCTAATCGAGTTAAACAAAAGGTTAAAAAAAGTAAAAGGACATGAGAAAGAACAAAATAAAGCACGTATTCGTTAAATGGTCAGTGGTTGTATTGTTATTGACGGTAGGCAAGCTAGCACAGGCACAGATTACGGTAGGGTCTACAGATAATTTCATCACCACATGGAACACTGAGGCACAAACCTCGATTATCATCCCGACCACGGGTACAGGTTATAATTACACGCTGTATTGGGAAGAGGTTGGTAATGCGGCGAACAATGGCACACTAACGGCCCAAACGGGGAATCCCACCATTACGGGATTGACGGTAAATACCGATTATCGTGTCGAAATCACGGGTGCTTTTCCGCGTATTTTTATTAGCGGTCAACCGCCACAAAGGACGCAAATCCGCACAGTCTCTCAGTGGGGCACGATTGCATGGCAATCCATGGAGGCCGCTTTTTTGAGTGCACTTAATCTACAGGTGACTGCGACAGACACCCCTGATTTATCAGCCGTCACTGATTTAACAGGCATGTTTGTAAATACTCCGGCGATGACCGGAGCTGGCGCCAACTGGGATTGGGATGTCAGCAGTGTGACGAATATGCAGAGTATGTTTAGCGGCGCACCCAATTTTAACCAAGACATTGGTGATTGGGATACCAGCAGTGTGACAAATATGGAAGCTATGTTTTCCAACGCATTAAATTTTAACCAAGACATTGGCGATTGGGATGTCAGCAATGTGACGAATATGGAAGGTATATTTCAACAAGCAGCCAATTTTAACGGAGATGTTGGTAATTGGGATACCAGTAGTGTGACGGATATGGGGACTATGTTTGGCGGCGCATCCAGCTTTAACCAAGACATTGGCGATTGGGATACCAGTAGTGTGACGAATATGGATTTTATGTTTACCAGCGCATCCAGCTTCAACCAAGACTTGGGTGATTGGGATACCAGTAGTGTGACGAATATGGAGTTCATGTTTTTGGATGCAGTAGATTTTAACCAAGACTTAGGTGTAAGAAATCCTCGCGTTGTTTACAGTTAGGTTAACTCAAAGTAGTGACTAAGTATCTCATAAGGTGTTGCGTTGTTCAAACTTTTGTGCGGTTTGACAGTATTGTAAAAATTGATGAATCGATTTAATTCCAA
>NZ_WHNW01000013.1 GCF_009362845.1 Ostreibacterium oceani
GATGGTGATGGTATCTCTGATGACGCCGAAGTGGCTAACGGCAGCGACCCAGCCAACGCATGCGACCCAATGCAAGCCCCAGGCTATACCGGTTATGATGCAAGCAATACCACATGGGCAGCCGCAGACTGCGATGGTGATGGCACGCCCAACGGCGATGAAGTCACCAATGGTAGCGATCCTTACCTTGTTGAAGACAGCGATGGTGATGGCATCCCAGACTACATTGAAAATGCAGCAACCAATATTGGTGATGGTAATAACGATGGTACGCCTGACTATTTACAAAGCAATGTCGCGTCAATGCACGATGCCACAGGCAGCTCGTATGTCACTGTTGAAATCACTGGCGAATGTTCACAGCTAAATACCGTGAAAGTGGTCACTGATACCGACATTGGACAAACGGACGGAAATAAAACCTATCCCTATGGGTCGGTTGCGATTACCTTAAACTGTCTAACCCCAGGCGAAAGTGCTGGCATGCGAGTATACTGGCATGGATTACAGGATCCATCGGACTATGTCTTTAGAAAATTTGCTCCTACGGCACCTGGCCTAATGGATCATCAATACCTAGACTATCCGCATACAGCGACTGTTGAGATGATTGATGGAAACAATGTCGCCCGATATGACTACACACTCACTGACGGTGCATTTGGTGACCACACAATTGTTGATTCAGTTATCATTGACCCCGCAGGCCCTAGCATAGAGGCAAATAATGTTGGTAATGCACCTTTTAACATACCCAGCACTAACATTTGGGCATTGCTAGTCCTTGGCTTAGCCTTCATGTGGCAAGTCAGTAGACATCCTCAACTTAAAAAAATAAAAATAAAATAGTATAATTGAGTGGGACTTTACGGGTTATCGACGACAGTTTAATGTCGCGGTAACCCGCTTTTTTTAAGTCATTCCTTAGGCACTGGCGAAGCACAAATCAAAACCATCAATTGCTAGATAACAACCTACCCTTATCTATTCGATAAATCATTTACTATTACCGTCCGATTTTGTTATAATTTCACAAAGCAAGGCTACGTAATTCAATACCCCGCTGCTTTTAGTTTGTTATTTAACCATCAACATGCTGTGGGAGCTCCAACCATGAAAATCATCGAAGACGCATTAACATTTGACGATATTTTATTAGTCCCCAAATATTCTGAAGTTTTACCCAAAGACGTTAATTTAAAAACTCAGCTCACTGAGCGTATTGCGCTCAACATCCCTGTACTATCAGCCGCTATGGATACGGTCACTGAAGCACGCCTTGCCATCACGTTGGCTCAGCTAGGTGGCCTAGGAATTATCCATAAAAACATGTCCCCCAAAGCGCAAGCTGCAGAAGTTGCCAAAGTCAAAAAATTTGAATCAGGTATTGTTAAAAATCCAATGACAGTCACTCCAGACACATCAATCGCCGAGCTCAACTATAAATCAAAAGACATGGGATATTCAGGGTTTCCCGTGATGGATAACGGCGAACTCGTCGGTATCGTCACACGCCGCGATGTGCGATTTGAAAAAAACCTCAATCTAACCGTCAACGATGTCATGACACCCAAAGACAAACTCGTCACCGTCAATCAATCAGCCGACAAAGCCACGGTACAAGCACTACTGCACAAACACAAACTAGAAAAAATCCTCGTTATCGATAATGACGGTAAATTACAAGGCCTTATTACGGTCAAGGATATCCGCAGTGCGCGCGACTATCCACTTGCTTGCAAAGATGATAATGAAAGCCTACGGGTTGGTGCGGCCATCGGTCCAGGTGAGGATGGGCTATTACGCCTAGAACAGCTCGCTGCCGCCAATGTCGATATCATTACCGTTGATACGGCGCATGGACATTCAAAAGGCGTTATTGATATGGTCAAAACGGTTAAACAGCGTTACCCGCATATCGCGGTCATTGCTGGCAATATCGCCACAGCCGATGCCGCCCTAGCACTCGCCAAAGCAGGCGCTGATGCCGTCAAAGTCGGGATTGGTCCTGGCTCTATTTGCACCACTCGCGTTGTTGCGGGCGTGGGCGTACCACAAATCACCGCCATCAGTAACATTGCCAGCGCGCTGAAAAACACGCCCGTTAAAATCATTGCCGATGGCGGCATTCGTTTTTCAGGCGATATTGCCAAAGCCATCGCCGCAGGTGCGGATGTCGTGATGGTTGGTGGCTTGCTCGCAGGCACCGAAGAATCCCCAGGCGAAGTCGAGTTATACCAAGGGCGCTCTTACAAAGCTTATCGTGGCATGGGCTCTATCGGTGCGATGTCAGGCAGAAACGGTTCTAGTGACCGCTACTTCCAATCGGACAAACCCGCCGACAAATTGGTTCCTGAGGGCATTGAAGGCCGTGTTCCTTACAAGGGTCACCTGTCTCCTGTCATTGAGCAATTAGTTGGCGGGCTTTGCGCTAGCATGGGCTACTGTGGCTGCGCGACCATAGCCGATATGCAGCAACAGGCACAATTCGTCCGCATCACCAATGCAGGGGTGACTGAGTCGCATGTTCACGATGTACAAATCACCAAAGAGGCACCCAATTATCGTGTGGGATAAGCCGCGTTGCAGGTCGAATTGCAAAAACGAATTGCAAAAACGAATTGCAAAAACGAATTGCAAAGCGAGTTCAAATCACATTGCAAGGCGAACTCAAATGGCAACGACCAATTGAACCCTCGATTGCTTAACCAATGTAAACGTCAATTAAAAAACTTTTAAACGAGAAAAAACCTTTAAACGAGAGGCCGCTAAAGCGATGCACCCAACAGACATGCTCCCAACAGACATACACCATCACAAAATACTCATTTTAGATTTTGGTTCGCAATATACCCAATTAATCGCCAGACGAATCCGTGAGATTGGTATCTATAGTGAGATTATGCCTTATGATGTCGATGAAAGCGCCATCAAGGACTTTAAGCCCAACGGCATCATTTTATCAGGCGGCCCTGAAAGCACAACACACCAAGATGCCCCTAAATCACCTGAGGTTATTTACACCCTCAATGTACCCATTCTTGGGATTTGTTATGGCATGCAGACGCTTGCCATGCACTATGAGGGCAAAGTTGCCACCAGCGACCACCAAGAATTTGGGCATGCACGCCTAAGTTTGCTAAACCAAGCCAATCCCTTGTTTGAGGGCGTTGGGCACTCCGCATATTTGGATGTGTGGATGAGTCACGGCGATAAAGTCACCCAGTTACCCGCGGATTTTTCCATCCTTGCCGAAACACCCACCTGCCCGATTGCGGTCATTGCTCACCAGTCACTACCCATTTGGGGGATACAATTTCACCCCGAAGTCACACACACCGAGCAAGGTGAACAAATTTTACGCAATTTTGCTGTTGGCATTTGTGGCTGCGAAACCCATTGGACCACGGATAACATTGCCGAAGAAATTATCCACGATTTACGCCAACAAATTGGTGCCGACAAAGTCGTTTTAGGCCTGTCTGGCGGCGTGGATTCGTCCGTTGTCGGGACGCTATTGCACAAAGCCATTGGCGACCAACTCACAGCGGTGTTCGTTGACACAGGGCTACTCAGACTGCACGAAGGCGATCAAGTCATGGCGCTATTTGCCGAGCATTTCGGTATGAATGTTATTCGTATTGATGCCGAGACTCGATTTTTAGACGCCCTAGGCGAAGAATCCGACCCCGAAGCGAAGCGCAAAATCATTGGTCGTTTATTCGTTGAGATTTTTGAAGAAGAAGCCAACAAAATCAGCGGCGTTAAGTACCTCGCTCAAGGCACGATTTATCCCGATGTCATTGAATCCGCAGGCAGTAAAACGGGCAAAGCCCATGTCATCAAATCCCACCACAATGTTGGCGGCCTGCCTGAACACATGAAATTATCCCTCGTTGAACCCATTCGTGAATTATTCAAAGACGAAGTACGACGATTGGGCACAACACTTGGCATCCCGCATCACCTGCTCTATCGCCACCCCTTCCCAGGGCCTGGCTTAGGGGTGCGCATTTTGGGCGCCATAAAAAAAGAATACGCCGACACACTACGCCAAGCCGACGCTATTTTTCTCGAAGAACTAAACCGTAGTGGCTGGTACGACAAAACCAGCCAAGCATTTGCCGTGTTTTTACCCGTAAAATCCGTTGGCGTAACGGGTGATGGACGACGTTATGAGCATGTTATCGCACTACGCGCCGTGCAAACCATCGATTTTATGACTGCACATTGGGCGCACCTTCCCTACGAACTGCTCAGCACCATATCCAATCGAATCATCAACGAAGTACGCGGCGTCTCGCGGGTTGTTTATGATGTGTCGGGCAAACCCCCTGCCACGATTGAATGGGAGTAAGCAATCAGAGAAGTTAGACAACCATTATTTCATCGTATATTATTATCAATATGCATGCGTTTACTCAAATCTAAACAATAAAAGGTAATCATCATGAAAAGGTGTATTTGGGCAACTAAAAATAAACTTGAAGAAGCATACCATGATACAGAATGGGGGGTTCCAATTTATGATGATAGATTACTATTTGAATTTCTCATACTTGAGGGCGCCCAAGCTGGACTCAGCTGGTCAACTGTTTTAATGAAAAGGGAACATTATAGAAAAGTCTTTAACAATTTTGTTGCAGATGACATCATAAAATACGACCAACAAAAAATAGATGAGTTACTCAATGACACTGGAATTATAAGAAATAAGCTAAAAATCAACTCCGTTATCACTAACGCGAACGCATTTCTCGACATCCAAAAAGAATACGGGAGTTTCTCAGCCTTTATCTGGGGTTTTGTGGATGGCAAGCCAATTCAAAATGAATGGAAGCACGTTGAAGATGTTCCAACTAAAACTGAAGTATCAGATTTGATGTGCAAAACACTAAAGCAAAAAGGATTTAAGTTTGTTGGAAGCACTATTTGCTATGCTTTTATGCAGGCAGTCGGGATGGTAAATGATCATACAACAAATTGCTTTAGGCATAATGAAATTAAAGGTTTAGACAAATAAAAATTAAGCTCTACCTAATCTACCAAAAAACAAAATATCTTGATAAACCAATCTGTTCGTAGATAAGTCGAATGTTGCAATGAACGTAAGAAAGTCGAGATTAATTATTATTTGAAAAAACTACCGCGAAAGTGACTACAAATGACAACAACAGCAACGATCATCGGGGCAGGAATTAGCGGGTTGACAACTGCATTAACCCTCAAAAAAAACGGATTAAATGTAAATATTTACGAAGGATCATCTGAAATTAAACCTGTTGGCGCTGGGATAATTTTGGCAAATAATGCGATGCAGGTTTTTCAAAAAATGGGCATTCAAGATAAAATTGAAAAAACAGGGAATAAAATTTCCACTGTAAAAATCACAGATGCACAACTTAATCGCATTTCTGATATTGACTTGACTGAGTTCGAAAAACAATATGGCGTTTACAACGTTGCAATTCATAGAGGAAAATTGCAAAAGATATTAGCTAACGAAGTCGGTTATGAGAACATCAAGTTATCAAAACGTCTCTCTAAAATTGACAAAAACAGGATGTTTACGTTAACTTTTGAAGATAAAACGACTTTAGAAAGTAGCGTGGTTATCGGCGCGGATGGGTTAAATTCAACCGTCAGAAATCAACTGTTTGCAGCAAGCACCTTACGAAACGCAAAACAAACATGCTGGCGAGGCGTTTGTGATATTGAATTACCAGAGAAATATCACAATGAACTAAACGAAGCTTGGGGAAAAGGCAAACGATTTGGTTTTGTGAAAATTAGCGACAAAAAAGTCTATTGGTATGCATTAACTAATTTAAAAAAAGCTAGAGAAAATAGCGAAGATTTAACCGATATTTTTAGCGAATTTCACAACGATATTCTGCACATTATTTCCAAAACAGCAATCAATCAAATCATGGTTACTGATATTATAGATTTAAAACCAATGGATAAATGGCAAAGCGACAACATTTGTTTGGTTGGTGATGCCGCGCATGCCACAACACCAAACCTAGGACAAGGTGCCTGTCAAGCAATCGAAGATGCGTATATTATAGGACAATTACTTGACAGTGGGATGGCACTAAAAGATACCTTTATCGAATATGAAAAGATAAGACGAAAAAAAGCACACATGATTGTCAACACCAGCTGGTCCGTTGGTAAAATAGCACAAATAGAGAATCAATTTGGCATTTTGGCTCGTAATTTCATTATGAAAAATATACCAAAACCTATCAACAAAACAAAAATGTATGCTATCTTTAAACTGTAGTAATTCGGACTAAGTAATGCCTAACGAATCAACCGCAGATATAATAAAAACAGTGACAAACAAAGAGTCAAACTTAGTCATCAGACCATTTACGGCATCCGATACTGATGTCGTTATTTTAATTTGGGGCCAATGCGGATTAATTAAACCCTGGAACAACCCTCATTTGGATATTGTACGTAAATTATCCTTTCAACCAGACTGGTTCCTTGTTGGAGAACTATATGGAGAGGTCATTGCCACGGCAATGTTTGGCTGTGATGAACATAGAGGATGGTTAAATTACTTTGCTGTGACCCCCAAATTCCAAAAACTCGGTTACGGCAGCCAGCTCATGGCTTTTGGAGAAATGAAACTCATTGAAAAAGGGTGTCCAAAATTAAACTTACAAATCAGAGCAGATAATTCAACAGCAGCAATTTTTTACAAAACCGTAGGCTACACCCAAGATACCGTCATCAGTCTAGGAAAGCGATTGATTAAAGACGAGGCGCTCGACAAACCGATTGATAAAACGATTAATAAACCGATTAATAACGCACAGCAGAAAAACTAAACATGCTCACAGACCAAGTAAAAAATATGATTAACCGCAGTGTATTGTGTTGGTTAGCGACTAGCCATGACAATCAGCCGAATGTCTCACCCAAAGAAATCTTCACCTATCACGATGATCGATTGATTATTGCCAATATTGCTTCCCCACAAAGTGTCAACAACATCCAGCAAAACAACGCCGTTTGTGTCAGCTTTATCGACATACTTTCGCAAAAAGGCTACAAAGTCACAGGAACAGCACAGATTATCATGCCCAATGATAACGCGTTTACCCCCTTACACAGTGTATTTTCGCCTATGGTGCAGGATAAATTCACTATTTTATCGATGATTGATATCACGCCGACAGCGATTTATCCCATTCTCGCGCCTAGCTATACGTACTACCCTGACACCAGCGAGATAGCGATGATTGAACAGGCGAAAGCAGCCTATTTTAAGCACGACAACTAATCCAACAACTAACCCAACGCCTAACCCAGCCCGATGATAACCCATGCAACCGATTAAAAAGCTCCACTGGCAATGCCGCCGTGGTATGAAAGAATTAGATATTTTATTTGAGTACTACCTCTACAATCACTACGAAACAGCCACTGATGCCGAACAGACCGCATTTGAAACGCTAATCAATTGCCAAGATCCGATTATTCTTGATTATTTGTTTGGGCGCAGCCAACCAAATACCGCAACCATTTCCCCCACTGAAACACAACCCGATGAAACACAACCCGCTGAAGTCAAAAAAATCATCCAACTGATGCAAGCATTTCATCAGGATTTAATAAAAAAACAACTTCCTAAGGACAGCCGCGATTGATTGCCGAAGTCTTACTCCCTATTCCAGTCAATCAATCGTTTGACTATCGCCTGCCTGAAAGTCAAACAGCAGTCGTTGGCCAACGTGTTTTGGTCGCCTTAGGCACGGGTAAAGCAAACAACACCCCGCGCCAGATTACGGGCATTATTGTGGCCATTAAAGAAACCAGCCCCTATCCTGATGCCTCGTTAAAACCCATACTCGCCCTACTCGATTCGTTTGCCATTGTCGATCGGGCTTGGTTAGACTTTATTCAATTTACTGCGCGTTACTACGCTGCACCACTGGCTAAACTACTGATTAACGCATTGCCCAAACATATCCGCAGCGATAGCCCATTAACCTTACCCAAACTGCGTTATTATCAGCTTACCGAATCTGGTATTAGCGCCCATAAAACCGAGATACTTCCTACACGCGCAACCAAACAACGCGCCCTGCTGCGTTTTTTGCACGACCAAGATAAAATCCCCATCAATGAAGCGCTCGTGCGTGAACAGGGCTTTACCGCACACGACATAACGACCGCAGTAGACAAAGGCTATGCCACATACACGCTAACAAGCCCGTATCACAGCGAGGAAAATGTTTGTTCCCCAGACTATCAACTAACTGGCGAGCAACAGGCGCTGCTTGACGCCATCACGACTGCGCCTGACAACAAAACTCACCTTATTTATGGTGTCACTGGCTCGGGCAAAACTGAAATCTATTTACAACTCATTGAAAAAGCCATCAATACAGGTCAACAAGTCTTATTGCTAATCCCTGAAATTTCTCTGACACCACAGATGCTCGCACGGTTTCACGAACGCTTTGGCAATCGCGTGGCGGCGCTGCATTCGGGTTTGGGGGACAAGGTACGCGCTGATATTTGGTTGGCAGCCATGAATGGCGATTTGCCGATATTGATTGGCACGCGTTCGGCGATTTTCACGCCATTTCAACGACTGGGGCTCATTATCGTTGATGAAGAACACGATTTATCGTACAAACAACAAGAAGGCATTCCCTATCATGCACGAGATTTAGCGCGTTACCGCGCACACCAACACAATATTCCAATCGTGCTTGGCAGCGCGACCCCGAGCCTAGAGAGCCTCTACCAAGTCAAAAAAGGGCACTACCAACTACACCAACTGGTCACCAGAGCGACACAAGCCACCCAACCCACCATCCATCTGATTGACCGCCGTGGCGATAAGCAAGCCAGTCATGCTGGTAGCAGTGCGAATCTACCAATCGCAGAAATATTACTGCAAAAAATCCGCCAAACGCTACAACGCCAAGAACAGGCCTTGGTTTTTTTAAATCGCCGTGGTTTTTCGCCTGTTATGATGTGCCGCCATTGTGACTGGAAAAGCGAATGCCCAACGTGTGATGCCTACCAAACAGCGCATACACGCGCACGTCAACTGCATTGTCACCTATGCGGCTACATTTGCCCATTGCCCACTCAATGCCCACAATGCGGACAACGCGATTTGATTTTTGTCGGTCACGGCACGGAAAAACTAGAAACCCAATTACAGGCACAGTTTCCGCATCACCATGTCCTGCGCTTGGATCGAGACAAACAAACCACAACAAACCAATTACACGCCGCACTAGAACAAATCCACAACGGCGACGCGCACCTCATTGTCGGCACACAGCTTATTGTCAAAGGGCATCATTTCCCCAATGTTACGACGGTTTGTGTTGTCGATAGCGATCAAGCCTTATTTAGCAGTGATTTTCGCGCCGAGGAACGCTTGTTACAGCAGCTTACGCAAGTCGCAGGTCGCGCTGGTCGTGAATCGCAACAAAGCCATGTCTATATTCAGACCACTTTGCCCACGCATCCTGTATTCGCCGCACTGCAACAGCAAGACTACCTCACCTACGCCAATAACCTACTGGCAGAACGCGAAAAATACGAATTACCACCCCATCACGCCATAACCATTGTCAAAGCCAGCGCCCTTGACGCAGCGCCCTTGATGCAGTTTTTAAGGGATGTCAAAGCACTCATTGATGACAACAGCCAAGCGCTGACAACACTAGGCCCAGCCCCTAGCCCCATTGAGCGGCTAAAAAACCGCTTCCAAGCACAGTTATTTATCAGCGCACCCAGCAGGATGGCGCTTCAGCGTGAGTTACCGTTAATCGAAAAAGCCATCACGCATCTCGATAAAAGCCGCCGTTTTCGCGCCGTCATTGACGTCGATGCCATGGAAAATTAAGCAACCAGCCAGTACAACACACGGCTTATTACGCTCACCAACCTTATCATGCGAATACGCCTCGTTATCCAGTGTCGAGTGATTGGCTTGAATCAATCGAGTTTGACCCCGATTGCTACCCAATAGCAATTTGGATGCAATTGGGATAAGTAACGTCACTGATAAGATACAAAGGCTTGAAACAATAAGGCTGGTTAATAAGATTGCTCGGCTTAATGAAACATTATTCTTAAATAAATGAATAGTCATTTTATTATTTTGCCCCTAGTCGCACTGCAGCTTCAAAAATAGCTTTAAAATACTGTACTGCGCTGTGTTTATCTGTATATCCCGATAAAAAATATCATAGGCATCTTCGGAATTTTGCGACGCAAAAAAAAAGACCTTCCGTTTTTCAATAGGGTGGTAAAAATAATGTATGATACGATTTATTTCGACACTTTTTTGCTGGTGATTGTCATAAGCAGAAAAGGTCTCCCATTGATTATAACCGTGACCACGACATTGTATATAGCCGCTATTTAACCAAATGTTTTTCAGCTCAACTACCTTTTTATCAATAGGATAGCCTGCAGGGAGCTGATAAACATACTGCACTGCCGATAGTTCATTTATAATGCGTAATTTTGAGGCTTCAGAAGGAATAAGATCCTTGTCTATAGCAGGGCGATTACCAATTCCGACTAACAAAAAATTTAGGCCGACAAAAACAGTCATCAGTATGAGTATCTTCATTATTTATTCACTTTCTTTACAACCAAATCAAAGTGGTCTGCCCCCTTTGATTGCAAAAAAAAACCCCTGTTGCATAGTAACAGGGGTTTTCAATTAGATAAATGGATTATCTTTATTGCTTAATGCCTTCGATAGTCAAATACAACGCAACGTCTTGCGATGCAGGTCCTAAGTCCTTTGGAATGCCAAAATCTTTCATGGCAAACGCCGTTGTACCTTCAAACCCGACTCGCTCTTTACCCCAAGGATCTGCGCCCATGCCGATTTTTTGCGTATCAATGGTGATAGATTTTGTCACGCCGCGTAGCGTCAAATCACCAACTAACGTACCGCTACCATCCGCATTTTCGCTGTAACTCGTACTGACAAACGTGGCTTTAGGAAATTCGCTAACGTGCAAAAAATCTTCGCTGCGTAAGTGTTTATCTCGCTCGGCGTGGCTAGAGTCCACCGATGGCGTATCAATATCTACGTTAATATTAAAATCATTGGGGCTGGCTGGGTCATACTGGAAAGTTCCTGTAAATTGCTCAAACTCACCCAGCAGATAGCTAAATCCCAAGTGATTGACTTTGAATTGAATAAACGCATGTTTACCTTCACTGTCAATCACATAGTCAGCTGCCATTGCTTGATTACTTAACCCCATCGCGGCAACGAGTGTCAGTAGCGATGCGGTTTTTTTAAGTCGTGTATTCATTGTTTTCATATGATAGTTCTCCCTGTTTTGCTATTGATTTTTACTGTTGATTTTACTGTCGTTATTGTTTTTTAAATTCATACATGCACTAACGTGTTGCGTTCATGGCTATTTAATCACGGCTATTTAATCACGGCGACTTAATAGCATACGACGTAGCGTATTATCTTTGTCAATAAAATGGTGTTTTAATGCCGCCATTGCATGAACTGCGGCCAAGAATATCAATGTATAAGCCCCCCATTTATGCCAAAATCCCGCTAGGTCGGCCTGATTTTCGATACCAATAATCGTTGCTGGCACATCAAACCATCCAAAGACTGAAATCGGTGCACCAGCACTAGTCGAAATTAAATACCCTAAAAACGCAATAAGTGCCATCAATACATACATCGCCACTTGAACCGTTGTTGCTGTCAAGTGCTCCCAGCGCTTTAACGTAGGTACTGGCTTAGGTCTTTTATTTATCAACCGCCAGACAATCTGTGAGCTAATCGCAACGCCAAATAAAATACCGAAGCTTTTGTGATAATTCGGTATTAAATGATAAAGCGGGTCGTAATAATCTAATCCAACCATGTAAAACCCACTGCCAAACAATCCAATCACTGCAACGGCAGTGAGCCAATGTAATAGTTTGGTCAACGCACCAAATTGGTCGTGGGTATCTCGTATCATTGGCTTTATCTATCGCGTGAAGCGTAAAGTGTTAAGTCTGAAGTTAATTATTGCATTACTGAATAGGACGTTAAATATTGTATTAACTATCGCATTAATATCGTATTACGTATCGTCTTATCTACAATCTCTCTGGCACGTCAAAAACGTGCTGTAATCATTATAACCAAACCAGACCACATAGCAATCATTTTAACTAATGCTTGCTATATCATTTGGTTAATTATATTTAATGCAAAAGCAACCGCTGTCAATTCGCTATGCTCGGACGACTTTGCTATTGCTGGCTGACTAGATTAACAGATTAACTGGCTGCGACTTTGTCCACTGCGTTGTCTGTTTGCCCTTGTTCATTGGCAGCACGCACGGTAACTGCACAAAATTTAAATTCAGGGATTTTGGCGGCAGGGTCAATCACGTTGTTAGTTAACATATTGGCGGCGGCTTCGTAATAACCAAAAGACATAAAAATTTCACCGTTTCTCAAGCTATTATCAAGCCGAAGGTTCGCCGTAATCATCCCACGTCTGGATGCAATTTCAACGCGTTGACCTGCGGTCAAACCAAGCCGTTCGATGTCATGCTCATTCATTTGTATCGGCGGTAAGGGCTCGATATGATCCAACACTTCAGAGCGGCGTGTCATGGTGCCAGTATGCCAATGCTCTAATTGACGCCCTGTCATTAAGACAAAAGGATAATCCGCATCAGGCAATTCTTTGGCTCGTGCAAACACGGCGGGCACTAATTTACCTAACCCATTGGCTGTTGGGAACTTATCTCGGAATATAACGGGCTCTGATGGTTGGTCCTCGGCGCGTTTAGGGTACGTAACCGAGCCAATACTTTCTAAACTATCCCAAGTAATTCCCGCATGGCTAGGCATCACCGTTCGCATTTCAGCGAACACACTTTCTGCGTCATCATACGATTTTTCTAAGCCAATACGCTGTGCGATTTCGTTGATAATCCATAAATCTTGGCGCGTTCCTTGTGGCGCATTGACTGCCTTTCGCCCCAGTTGGACGCGACGATCGGTATTGGTAAAGGTCCCAGTTTTTTCAGCAAATGCTGACGCAGGCAGAATCACATCTGCAAAATACGCCGTCTCAGTAAAGAAAATATCCTGCACCACCAAATGTTGCAGTTTTGCCAAAATTTTGCGTGCATGGGTTAAATCGGGATCAGACATTGCGGGGTTTTCACCCATGATGTACATCGCGGTAATACCATCATTTTCAATTGAGTCAAAGATATCTGCCATCATTAAACCTGTCTCAGGGTTTAAATCCGTCTGCCAAGCAGCCTCGAATTTTTGGCGAGATTCAGCGCTGTCAATGCGCTGATAATCAGGATAGTACATCGGCAAAACGCCCATGTCAGAGGTGCCTTGTACATTGTTTTGTCCGCGCAACGGATGCAAGCCAGCGCCTGGACGGCCGACTTGCCCAGTGATTAACGCCAACGCAATAATACAACGTGCATTATCCGTACCATGCGTGTGCTGGGTAATCCCCATGCCCCAGAAAATCATCGCATTTTCAGCGCTCGCATAAACACGAGCAATTTCGCGAATTGTCTCAGCATCTACACCGCAAATCGGGGCCATTTTTTCAGGTGCGTAATCAACAATATTGGCTTTGATTGCGTCGAAATTTTCAGTACGCGTGCGGATAAATTCGTCATCGGTCAGTCCTTCTTCGATAATCGTATAAATCATCGCATTCATCAATGCCACATCGGTATCTGGGGCAAATTGAACGGCATAATCTGCATGCCGCATTAGATCGATTTGGCGCGGGTCAATGACGATGAGTTTGGTTCCATTTGCCTGTGCTTGCCGCATAAAAGTCGCAGCAACAGGGTGGTTGCCTGTCGTATTTGAGCCAATAATAATGGCGACATCAGTACGTGCAATGTCATCGACTTGATTAGATACCGCTCCCGAGCCAATGCCTTCGAGCAAAGCAACAACAGATGCTGCGTGACAAAGGCGTGAGCAATGATCGACGTGATTGGTTTTAAGCCCTGCTCGCAGGAGTTTCTGAAACAAGTAGGCCTCTTCATTCGAGCATTTGGCCGAACCAAACCCCGCAATCCCATCGCCACCTTTTTCCGCGTAAGCTTGCTTTAATCCATTCGCTGCCGCATCTAACGCCGTTTCCCAGCTGACTGGCTCAAAATGAGCCAGCGGATTGGCTGGGTCAAAGTCGACCATAGTGGGGTCTTTGGCAGACCCTTTTTTGCGCATCATTGGCTGTGTCAATCGGTGTTCATGATCGATATAATCGAATCCAAAACGCCCTTTTACGCACAAACGCGAATAATTGGATGGTCCGTCACGACCAGTGACTTTGACAATTTTATTGTCTTTGACATGATAATTGACCAAACACCCCACACCACAATAAGGACACGCCGATTCAACGACGTTGTCTGTGGCAATGGTATCTGCGACAACCGATAGTGCCCCCGTTGGGCAAGCCTGCACGCATTCGCCACAAGAAACGCACGAACTGGCTTCTACTTTATCATTAATATCAAACGTGATATGTGCATCATTGCCGCGTTTAGCAAGGCCGAGCACATTGTGCCCTTGCTCTTCTCGGCAAGCACGGACACAACGCGTGCAACGAATACACGCCTCTAAATTAAATTTAATCGCAGGGTGGCTATTGTCCCCTACTGTTGGTGTCTTAGGCGTAAATCGCGGCGTGGTAACCCCCATTTTTTCAGCCCAGTAATCCAGCTCATTTTCATGCGTAAATACCGCGTCGGTCACATCGGTTTTGAGTAATTCCAAGACCATTTTTTGTGACTTTAGCGCACGTTCAGAGTTGGTTTTGACCTTCATATCGGGTGTCACATTACGACAACAAGATGGTGCTAATACGCGCTCCCCTTCTATCTCAACCATACACGCACGACAGTTCCCATCGGGGCGCATGTCTTCTTGGTAGCACAAATGTGGAATGTCAACACCGTTGGCTTTGGCGGCTTGGATAATCGTTTGCCCCGCCTGAGCCGTCACACGTTGACCATTTAACTCAAAATTGACGGTTTCACGAAATAGTCCGCCACTGGCATCTAGTTCGAGTTTGAGGCTAGTGGGTAATTTCTGTGCTCTGTAAACGGGCAGCTTGTCATTGACTTGTATTTTCATTGGATTACCTATTATCAATTCATTCTATTTGAGTCATTTCACACATGAAGCGGCTATATTGTAAGGGCTATATTGTAAAGGTGATACGCTAAGGGCTATATTCTATATATGCTCAGTTAAATTTCATGTGGAAAATGCTTGATAACCGATAGCATAGGGTTTGGTGCCGCTTGGCCCAAACCACAGATTGAAGCATCTCGCATCACATCGGCCAAATCAAACAACTTGGGTTGATCCCACTGTTTTTCTCGCATCAAATCACACGCTTTATCGGTTCCCACGCTGCATGGCGTACATTGACCACAAGACTCGTGTTTGAAAAATTCCATCGCATTGAGCGCAAGCGCTTTCGCACTGTCTTGATTAGAAAAAACGATAATTGCCGCCGACCCAATAAAGCAATCATAAGGCTGTAGCGTATCAAAATCTAACGGTATGTCATTCATTGTCGCAGGTAAAATACCACCTGAAGCACCGCCTGGGAAGTAACCATAAAATTCATGCCCTGCTTGCATCCCGCCACAGTACTCATCAATTAACGTCTGAATGGTAATGCCTGCCGGCGCCAAATGAACCCCTGGCTTATTGACGCGACCTGACACCGAAAAACTACGCAATCCTACCCGGCCATTCGCGCCATGCGAAGTAAACCAAGCGCTGCCTTTTTTCAGCAACTCTGGCACCCAATACAGCGTTTCAAAATTATTCACCAAGGTCGGACGATTAAAAATACCCACGCTCGCCACAAAAGGCGGGCGTAATCTCGGCATACCACGCTTGCCTTCGATTGATTCAATCATTGCTGACTCTTCGCCACAAATATACGCCCCTGCCCCTCGCCGCAAGTGAATCGCAGGAAGATGAGCCGCTAATTGTGTCAGCTTAGCCAACTCACGCTGCAACAATTCTCGTTGCGAAGGGTATTCATCGCGCAGATAAATATAACAGGTCTCACAGCCCACGACCGCGGCCGCGATTAGCATCCCTTCTAGAAATTGATGCGGATTTTGCGCAAGATAAACCCCATCTTTAATGGTTCCAGGCTCACCTTCGTCTAAATTCACCGCAAGGAATCGTGGCCCTTTTTCTTTGCTCACGATATCCCACTTAACACCCGTCGGGAATCCAGCGCCGCCTAGACCGCGAAGCGAGGCATCTTTTAATGTTGAAATAATGTCCGATTTATCCAGCTCTCCTGCCAAAACTTGCTTATACAGCGCATAACCACCTTGCTGGCAATAGGCATCAAACGTGAGCGCATCCGCGATAACCGCAGGTTGAGTCGCTTTGTTTTTAACCGCATCAACAACGGTACTCGTGTGCGCCTTGAATAACCGATTTTGACCAACGACTGCAACAGGGGCTTCGTGGCATGCCCCAACGCAGGGCACACGCTGGATGCGCACATCACCTTGGCTATACTGATCAGTTAAATCATGGATTAACGCCTCAGCGCCTGCCATTTGGCAACTCATCGATTCACAAACACGAACGGTAATCGCTGGTGGCGCGTCCTCGCCCGTTTTGACAATATCAAAGTGATGATAAAAACTCGCCACTTCGTAAACCTCAACGGGTGTTAGTCGCATCAGTGTGCCGAGCGCAACCATATTCTCATCAGATAGGTGGCCGTAGTGGTCTTGGATAGTATGTAAATGCTCAATCAGCATATCGCGTGACAAATCCGCATCCCCTAGTAGCGCTTGTAAAGCCGTCAAATGGGTTTTGCTAACTTGGTGACCTTTTTTTTGTTTTTTAAAAATAGCAGCTTTCATCGTGTTTTTATATCGCTTGGGTCAAAATTATTGTGAAACAATGACGAATAAAAATCAACTTTTCACTCGTCTGATTATAGGCATTATAACACGGCCTCATTATATTTTTGTCCATGAGCGACGATTTTGTCTGTAATTTCACGCCACACGCAAAAATAGAATTTGTGTATTTTCTCTACCGCGTAATTTTTGCGTAATTTCCGCGTAATTTGCCGTTTAATTTATCATTTATTTATCGTCACCTCAGCTCAACATAGCCAACCGCAGCCAATCATGCTATCCTTAATCACATCATACCACCCGATTAATTACTGAATTATTCACCGACCAAATTGGAGCGCAAATGGCCGATTTTATTACACAAACCATGAACATCATTTGGAGCTGGCCGCTACTGATTTTGTGCCTAGGCGCAGGGGTATTTTTTAGCTGGACAACCCGATTTGTACAAATTCGACACTTTGCCAATATGTGGCGCCAATTGTTTGGCGGCAAAAACTCAACGGCAGGGATTTCTTCGTTTCAGGCGTTTTCTGTGTCGTTATCAGGCCGTGTCGGCGTTGGCAATATTGCAGGCGTTGCAACTGCTATCGGGTTTGGTGGACCCAGCGCCGTTTTTTGGATGTGGGTAGTCGCTTTTTTCGGCGCAAGCACTGCCTATATCGAATCAACCTTAGGGCAAATTTACAAAACCCAACTACACGGACAATTTCGCGGTGGGCCCGCGTTTTATTTTGAAAAATGCCTTGGGTTACGCTGGTTTGCACTGCTATTTGCCGTCTCATCAGTCATCGCGTGTGGGTTATTTTTACCTGAAACACAAGCCAACGCAGTTGGCAACGCGGTGATTGAAATGATTGGCGAACGCGGTCATTTAATCGCTACGCCATTTGGCGAAATCAGCGAATACAAACTCTATACCTTATTGTTTATTTTAACTGTACTGGGTATCATCATTTTTGGCGGTGTAAAGCGCATTGCGACCGTCACCCAATACCTAGTTCCGTTTATGGCGCTCGCTTATGTCACCATGGCTGCGGTTATTTTGATGGCACATTTTCGCGATATTCCCGCTATTTTTTCGCTTATTTTCAGCGATATATTTAATCCGCAAGCTGGGCTGGGTGCCGCCCTTGGTTGGGGTGTTAAACGTGGCGTTTATTCCAATGAAGCAGGACAAGGCTCAGGCCCTCACGCCGCCGCCGCCGCCGAGGTCGACCACCCTGCACAACAAGGTCTCGTCCAAGCCTTTTCAGTTTATATCGATACCTTGTTAATTTGCACGGCAACCGCATTGATGATTTTAATTACCCAAAAATACAATATCCAAGGCGCCCTACCCGATGGTCAATTCCTGACCCAATACATTGACGCAAGTGCCAAAATCAACTCTGCCGATTTTACACAAATGGCGGTCACAACCACATTTGGACAGTTTGGTAATAGCTTTGTCGCCGCCGCCGTGTTGTTGTTTGCTTTTACGACCATCTTAGCCTATTACTATATCGCTGAAACCAACGTGGCTTACCTGAATCAATTTTGGCAATTGCCTTATGCGCTAACCGCAATCAAGTGTCTTATCATGCTTGCCGTCAGTATCGGTTTTTTGTTTGGTGAGGCAGCCGTCTGGGGGCTAGGCGATATTGGCGTTGGTATTATGGCCTGGCAAAACATTATCGGAATTTTACTCATCAGCTACCTAGGCAGCCCAGCAATCAAGGCTTTAAAAGACTACGAAAAACAACGCAAAGATAAGCTTACGCCGCTACAGTTTAACCCCAAAGCACTAGGCATCCAGCACGCCACTTTTTGGCAAACCCGCTACAACGAGCAGCAACAATCAAAAGACAGTTGAGGAACACAATGAAATATTTTGCAGTGATTGGCAATCCGATTGCACACTCGCGCTCACCTGAGATTCACGACGCGTTTGCAAAGGCACTGGGGCTAACCATAAACTACCAACGTTTACTCAGCGAGCCCGCGCAATTTACCCAAACCGTCAATGCTTTTTTTCATCGCACGGATGTGGGCGTTGAACACGCAAGGACTGAATGCGCAGAAGCCAGAAACCCAATTGCGGGGCATGGTATGAATGTCACCGTACCTTTCAAGGAAGCCGCGCTACAATATGCTGACGAATTATCCGAAGCGGCACAAATCGCAGGCGCAGTCAATACGCTCACCAACCAGTCGGGTAAAATCAAAGGCGATAATACCGATGGCATAGGGCTAGTCACTGACATACTGACTAACCACCAATGGCCTATAGCAGACAAACGTGTTCTTATGGTTGGTGCAGGGGGCGCTGCACGGGGCTGCTTGCTCCCCATTTTAAAACAGCAACCGCAGCAACTCACCATCACTAACCGCAGCGTAGACAAAGCCCAATCACTGGCCGAGGGCTTTCAAAAATACGGCAATATCGATTATGCTGATTATACTGACTATGCTACCACCGATACCCTTAACCGCCCTTATGACATCGTGATTAACGCAACCGCTGCGTCGCTACACGGTCAAATGATTGCCCTGCCCGCCGAAATCTTTAGCGCCGATACGCTCGCGTATGACATGATGTATGCCAAAAAACCCACGCCATTTATGACCTTTGCCCAACAACACAGGGCAACCGCTGTCGATGGTCTGGGGATGCTAGTCGAACAAGCCGCGCAAGCCTTTTACCTATGGCACGGCGAACACCCCGAGACGGCGACAGTCATCCAACGCATTCGACAATCACTGTGACTATTTATGTGACTATTTAACGAGTAGAGTTTCATCCGATAATCACGAGTAGATAATCACTAACAGCCACGGCAATTAAACCAGCAAAAACGAAATTCATTGAGTTTTTAAAATAAGCGCTTGCATATAATTTCAAAATCAGTAAAATTCACTCACCACAACGCGGAGAAATGGCAGAGTGGTCGAATGCACCGGTTTTGAAAACCGGCGACTGTAACAGGTCCGGGGGTTCGAATCCCTCTTTCTCCGCCACCTATTTATTTAAGTGCATCCAAAACCGTTCAAAACATCTTGTTTTTGTGCGGTTTTTTTTGTAATATTAACCCAAAGCTATCCAAAGCCGTTTAAGTCAATTCGGTGGCTTTTAAGGGGTAAATCTAGGGGGTATGCGACGATTTTCTTTTTGTACCCCTATGTATCGCGTACACCTTGCACCGCAATAAATAGGACAAAATATGCCACTGAGCGATTTACAAATCAAAAAAGCCAAGCCTGCTGAAAAAAAATATAAGCTCAATGATGGGCACGGCCTTTTTTTGCTGGTCAAACCCAATGGCAGTAAATTTTTTTATTTTCGTTTTTCTCAACATCGAAAGCAGCGAGAAAAATATCTGGGCGAATATCCAGCCGTCACACTCGCCGCTGCACGTATTGCCGTAGCGCTGGCGCGGGAAAACATCGATCGCGGGCTGTCACCATTTCCAGACAAAAAAGCGAAAACAAAAATCACCTTTTCTGATGTCACGGCACAATTTCTAAAACAAAAAGCCAAGCACGTCACACCCAAAACCCTCGATACGGCAAGGTCGCGTTTTGAAAATCATGTTTTCCCGTTTATTGGCAACAGAGCAATCACTGAGATTTCTACAGCTGAGGTCAAAGCCATTTTAGTGCGACTTGACGATGACGGTAAGTCGTCCTTAGCGATTCGGACGCGTAGTTTAATCAGCGCGGTGTTTCGCTATGGCATTTTGGACGGGGTTTGTGATTATGATGTTGCTGCCCCGCTAACAGGATTTATCAAGCGAAAAAAAGTCAAACACATGCCCGCACTCACCACCCCGCGCGAGGTCTCTGCGTTACTCGGCGCGATTTGGGGGTATCACGGCGCGTTTCGCACACGCGTCGCGCTGAAATTAATGGCGTATTGCTTTGTGCGCACACAAGAAATGCGCTTTGCCGAGTGGTCAGAGTTTGACTTTGACCGCGGGCTGTGGGTAATCCCCGCTGAAAAAATGAAAATGGCGCGCCCGCACATCGTACCACTGGCGCATCAGTCGATTGAGTTATTGAAAAGCATCAACGAGTACACGGGGGATCGAAAATATGTTTTTTCTAACCCCCGCCGCGATAAAGACGTCACCATGTCAGAAAACACGATTAATAATGCGCTAAAAATCCTCGGGTTTGAGGGGGTGATGGTCGGGCATGGTTTTCGCGCGATGGCTAGCACGATGTTGCATGAGCAAGGCTATTCGCCACTACATATCGAGATGCAACTCGCGCACGCCGAGAAAAACAGCGTCAAAGCCGCGTACAATCACGCGGAATATCTCGCCCCCCGCGCGACGATGATGCAAAACTGGGCCGATTATTTGGATGATTTACGTCTCAATCCCCCGCGCTAGAATTTTCAAGCATCGGGATTTGGAAATTTGAGTAATGATTTTAAAAAACAGGGCTTTTATCAATCGAAAACAGACGATTAACATAAATTAAAAAAGTAATTTTGGGGTAATTTTCGGGTTAGAAATCGGTAATATTTTGAAGCGCATCCGTGCAAAGTAAAAACCGCCCCGAAAGGCGGTCATTAATAAATCAACTTAGTGAATTAAACTAAGCAAGCTAATTCTATCAAGCGTTTTTTTGATTGTCAATACCCCAATTGTTCGTTTATTGGGATGTTACCCACCATACCTAAAGTCGGTAAAATGAAGAACAGCCATAGGTTCTTTTTGTCTTGACTTAAACCACTCGCAAAAGTCCTCAAAACTTAAACCGTCATTTTTTGCCAGTACTTCCCAATCAATAGGTTTTCCCTCTATTGAAGCAAATACAAAGTTGTCAGGTTGTTCAAGTTTTTCCACGCCCACTTTCTCAAGTCGGCATATCTCAACCTGTTTTGAACGGTAAGGCATTGCAGACCAATATCTAATTGATAGTATTGCTTTGCCCTCGTTAATTTCTTTTGCTCGTTTACGCCATAGGTCATAATTTGATCGAATAGTGTGTATTTTCTCACTATCATTAGTAAATAGTCGAGATATATTTTCTACAAAGCCAGTTGATTTACCAGACTTTTCGTGTGTTTTTGGAAACTGCTTTGAAACAGTCAAGACAAAAGTTTTCATTTTCAATTAAAGTTTTTTGTTATGTTATCGGTCAGGCTAAAAAGGCAAATCATCATCAACCAAACCATCATCAACATTTGCATACTTTTTTTCAATATCAATTGCCATTTCTGAAAGAATTTTTGGCTCGTCAATACCAGTGCTTAACCGAACCCCAAATTCATCAGAGTAAAACACATTTACCATTATGCTTTTCAGGCTTCTATCCTTGTTATAAAGGTTTTCTACAAAAATTCTATTATCAGCTTTTTGGTAGCCTTCACAAGAAATTTGAAAGTTGGATAAATAGCCTTTTGAGCCATTAAAAGAAATAAAAAATTTATTACCAGTTTCCCTGTATCCGTGAACACAAAGGATTTCTATCAAAGATTTACTTGTTATCTGTGGAAGTTTAAACCTTAATATAACTTTTTCTCTTCTTTTGCCGTCTTTAGGAATTTCAATTGGTTTAAAAGAGCACTCATCTTCCGTGGTTTCTTCCTTTTCTTCTTCAACCACTTTGAGAAATACTTTTTCAAACTTTACTTTCTTCTCCGCAAAAACCTTTTCAAGCTTTTCTAATTCGGGAGAGAAAGGCGTAAATAGCTTTGCACCTGCCAATGACCAAGCTGTTTTAATTCTTTTGTTCTTATACTCATGAAAGAACCTGTCTCTGATTTTGATTGCAAATACATTCATAATGTTTACTCCTCTTTGTATTCATTTTATGTTCAAATTTTAGCCAAACGGGTCGCTGGGTGAAAAGTTATCGCTTGCGGGCGCTGGCTGCGGCGCTGGTTGCCCTGCAGGTTGCACGGCTGGTGCTGACGATTGCTGCGGAGCTGGTGCTGACGATGGTTGCGATTGATGGTTGTGGCCATCGGGCCTGCTGCCCAGCATCTGCATTTGGTCGGCGCGGATTTTTGTGCTGTATTTCTCTATGCCTTGCTTATCGGTGTATTTATCGGTGCGGATTGCGCCCTCGATATACACCTGCGAGCCTTTGCGTAGGTACTGCCCCATGATTTCAGCGAGCTTGTCAAACGCCTCGACGCGGTGCCACTCGGTGCGCTCTTGGGGTTGCCCTGTGTTTTTGTCCGTCCAGCCCTCGCTGGTCGCCACTGATAGCGTGGCCACTGCCGTGCCGTTAGGCAGGTACCGCATTTCGGGGTCGCTGCCTAGGTTGCCGACGATGATTGCTTTGTTGACGCCTCTGTTACTCATATTGTTTTCCCTTTGTTATTGTGAATGTTGTTTTGAATGTTATCAGTGCTTTTGTTGTTGTTCGATGTCGCCAGTCCATCGCGTTGTAGTCCATCGCGTTGCAGTCCATCACGTTGTAGCCGCGCAATGCACGACTTGACCACAGCTAAGTCCTCGGGGTGCAAGTCGGGCATGGGTTTATTGAGGCCGTAGGCCAAAATTAACCACGCGTCGACTACGTCCTCGTCCCACACCGCGTGCGCCGACACGGGTGTTAGTATCCCCGCGGGGAAAAACCCGTCATTGATGCGCTGGTAGAGTGTGCTTTTTTTGAACGGTAGCTTTTTTAGTAAATCGGTTTTGTTGATGACTCGCATGTTAGCCCCTCCCGTTGAGTTGTTTGATTTTTTGCTCGCGCTCGTAATCGTCGCGACAATCCGCGTCGCAAAAGTAGTCGACGACAGACTCACCGCAATAGTTGCACCGCCCCTTGATTAAGTGTGGGTGTGGCCGCGCTTTGGCGGTCTCTATCGCGTGCGCGAGCTGGATTTCAGCGGCTTCGTTGGCCTTGTCGATGATGTCTGTCATATTTAACCTATCTATATATATGTGTGTCGTTAGTGTAGTGGCAGGTGTTGTTGGGCGCTGTCGGTCTCGACCGTTACCCCTTGTAGCTCGGCCTTAATCATTTCCGTTAGTTTGGCCACTTCGTGGCCTGTGGCGAGATTTCTAAGGCGCATTAATTCTTTGAGTGCGCTTAGTTTGTCTTTTTTAATCGCAAACCCTTGCGTCTCAAACTCATACAGCGCGGCCGCCCATTCGTTGTGCAGTAAAATCAATCGCTGCGCCGCTTCAATATTGCCATTGGCACTGATTCGGTCAGGATTAATTTGTGCAATGTAAAAATGGACTTTTTCAAGCAATATACAAGGAATTAAGGGGGTGATATCCCCACCTAAACCACTTGGTAAGCTAGCTTTCATTGCTTTGTATTGAAAAAATTCGGACTTATAACCGTTTGAAATCGTTTTTTTTGCGCTTCGCCAGTCTAAACCCACAAGGTCTGCTATTGGTTTAATTGGTATATATTTGCTCTGTCCATCAAATAATACGGGCAGTATTAACCCATGAAACTCAAAAAGCCCCACAATATTGACTGTTGTCTTGGTGTTTTCTGTCATGATTTTCCTCTCTCGTTGTTGTTAATTTTTTCGGCTGGTGTCAAAGCACCAGCATTTGACTGATTTTTTTGTCACATCACTGTAGACACCTTTATTTTTGGCAATCAGTGGACGTGATTTCGCCCCTTCTAGCAAAGGCTTAAGCTCTAACATGGGTGGGATGTGCCAGCCGCGATGTCGACAGGCCGTCTCGTATTGGTTTAAGTTGATTGCCATGATTTCAGGTTCAGCCTTGTGATCAATCATGTGCACGGGGTCAGAGCCTGCAAGGCTTTTGAGTTCATCAACTTTTTCAAAGAAATCCGCGACCAACGGGTGATCCTTGTTCATCGCTTTCTGACGTGTCTTTGCCATCTCGATAATGGCTGTTTCGATAACGCTTACTTGACTGTCGGTCAAATGGATTAAGTCTTTGATGGCATGAAGCAGTGCGATGAGCTGCGCGTGATTTTTCGCGATACGATAGAGTTTAATTTCGGGCATTGACCATAGCATTTTGTCGTAGGTAGGAAATACCGCCCGATAGGTGCTGAGTATTTGTTTTTCAGCTTTTAAGCACTTGACAATGAAGTACGATAGCTGTTCGCAGGTCATCTGCTCCAAATACTGGGCGCTCGCCTGTGATTGGAGGTCATGATTGTCTAGCGTGAAAAACAGGTGACAAATGCGTTGCAAAATAGGCACACTCGCATTGACTGGGTTATTTTGACCAATCACGATAGCCCCTTTAAAGGGCGGCTCGTAGGTATCGTTGCCGTTATTTTTCACGCCGCGCGTTGAATAGGCGTTGCCATTGTACAAATCCTTTAACTCGTCAAAGTCAAAGCCTTTTTGTTTGGCCGATTCACGTGACTGTCGGTCTGACTCCACCAGCACGACGGGCAAATTGGATACTTGATTAAAATTTCTGGCGCGCCCTGCAAACGATGACTTGGATGGGTCGTTTCCCTCGTGATCAGGTCGCCCGAACAGCCGCCACAAGAATTCAATCAACGTTGATTTCCCCGCACCCGCCTCGCCGACAATTTCTAAAAACGGATAGCTTTTGTTGGTTGCGCGGATTTGCTCGGCAAACAGCGAGCCCACCCAAAAAACCAGCGCCACAATTCCTTTCGAGCCGTAGGCCTGCAAGACATGCGGCACCCAATTATCAATGTATTTTTCTTTGTCGGTTGTGATGTTTAATTTGTGTTTAGATGACGTTTTGATCGCCAAGCTGTCGACATTGAAATAATCTTCGGCGTTGAGCTCGTACATTTTTCCGCCCTTAAAGGCTAATTTGTCAAAGACATAGGTTTCATTTGCTTTGTCATAGCCGAGAAAGTCGATGGTGTTGACGGTTTTGATGTTTTTTGTTTGGAATCTGAGAATGCTATCAAGTTGGCTTGATGTGCCCGTGAACAGGGCGCCTGGTGCCACCGATAGCAACCGCTTTTTGAACTCGCTAGCGCTAGAGACGGCGGCGCCAGAAAACGGGGCTTTGACCACCGCACCGCTAGGCAGTGTCACGCGAAAATAATAGGCGCTTTGGTCTGTTACCTCGCTGCGCAAGAAATAGAGCGCCTGCGGGTCGCACGTCGCGATTTCGCTGATGGTGTGGTTGCCATCCTCGCTATCATCAAACTTAAACCAAAACAATTGGTTTTCAAAAGTAAAGGAAAATTGTTTCCATCCTTTTTGGGCTTGCATGAGCAGGCCTTTATCTTTGGCATTGTCGCACATCAACAATGCCCCGCGATAAAAGGCTTCATCAATGGCGGTATGATTGAGTTTTTCGTTTACCAGCAGATCATTCCAGTCGCACCCGCGCGGCGGGAGGGCCGCGACAGACTCAAATCCGAGTTGGCGCGATTCTTGAACGTGGTTTTTTGCGTATAGTCCTGCATTGTCGTTGTCAAGTGCCCAGACGAGGCGTGGCCGTTTTTCCCGTGTCAGCCACTCGGTGAGGGTGCGGTCGGGGAAGTGCCCAGCACTTATACTCGACACTGCGGTGACCCCTATGTGCCAAAGTGCGATGGCGTCAAAAATGCCTTCGGTAATCCAAATCTCGTCCGCCTCGTCTAGGGACTGCCCGCCTGTCCAGCAGAGCCCTTGATAAGAGCCGACAGCTCTGCATTTTTTACCAAAGCGCTCGGGCTGGTCGATGAAGCGCTCCCACCACGCGGTGTCGGTGATGTCAAAGCGCACCGTTGCCGTGCCGATGTTTTTCTGATGATCAAAGTAGCTGTCTTGTCGATACAGCCCAATCAGCCGTCCGATATCAAAGCTGCGCCCCTCCGACAAATACGCATCGGCGGTGGCGTTGGGGTTGTCTTCACAGATGGGGTGGTTTTTTGACCAGTCGGCGAAAATTTCGGGGAATAAGTCTTTGACGTGCGCGATGTAGGCGCATTGATTGAGACGGTTACATTTAACGACGCGCGGGGTGACGGCGTGGGTGAATAATTCTTTTTTGCCGCAGCTCGGGCACTTGCCCTGCTGTAGCCATTCGCCGCGGTGTTTAAACTCGTATTCGGCGGTGAGGCGCGCAATCAATGTGTCGTTCAAGTTAGTCATCGCTGCCCTCAAAAAGATCTAGGTTGTTGCCATTTTTTGCAGGGACAACCGTGCCAACGACTGATGTCAACGTTTTGAAATGGTGATTGCAGTCGGCATCCATGCAGACATAATATCGTTCGATGATACTGGCGGCTGGCTTTCGCGCGCCCGTGACCCGTGTTTTACCTTGACAAAGTGGGCAAGGCTGCGCTGGCTCGCGTCGTCGATTTTTCATTGTTGCCCCCGTGTTGTTGACTGTGTTGTTGACTGTGTTGTTGACTGTGTTGTTGACTGTGTTGCTGGCTGTGTTGATGGCTGTGTTTTTGTGGCATTGATCCACCGCGTCATGACGAGCTCGCGGGTGAGTTGGCAGTCTGTCAGTGCGCGGTGTCGCGCGCGACCGCGCCAGTCGATGCCTGTGCTGTCGGCCGCATCAGCCAGTGAAATCCAGTCAAAATCATCGGGGCTACGCCACCCACCCACCTCGCGGACATAGGCGGTTTTGGCACAAAACGGTCGCAGTGTTTTCATCCATGTGATCGCGCAGCGTTGGCGCTTCGCCGTCTCCAGCAGCATAGTCAAATCAAAATTGACGTTCCAGCCCAGCACGGTGCGACCCCACAGCACCGACTGGAGCTCGGGCGCCACATCGGCAAAGCTGGGCTGTCCCGCGAGCTCGTCATCGCTAATGCCGTGGATGGCGCGCGCCCCGTCACTCACGGGGGTGTGCTGGGGTGCAATGAGGCGGTCAAAGAGTGGTTCGCCACTTGCAAAATCAATCACCGCGATTTCGACAGGCTCGTCGCGCAGACGTAGCCCCGTGGTTTCTGTGTCGATGATGACTGAGCGCGCAAGCGCATGGCGCCATGTTTGGCATTTCAAATTGTCGGCGATGGCAAAGCTCATGTTTTTGCCCTCGCCTGCTCAACCGCCAAAACAAGGCAAATCACCCCGTGAGTACCGCGGCGTGTGGGCGACCACGTGTCGGTGACCGCGGTGACGACCTCGCGCCGACTATCAATTGCGCGGAAAATCACGTTGTCCCCAACGCCAATGCCGTGCTCGGCGCTCACTAATAACTGGCGCTGGCGCCCTGCGACAACATTGGTGAATGCGTCGTCAGTGATGTCGATGGTCGGGGTGCTTGCGCTGAAATTGTTCTGATTCATGGCTGGACCTGCTGTTGGTTTTTTTGTTGCTGTTGTTGCTGTTGCTGGCTGCCTTGCTGGCTGGCTTGCTGAAAATCATCAGCCAAATCAATCAGCAACTGCTTGGTGTTTGGATGTTTTTTCTCAGAAAGCGCGCGAATTTCACGCACGACGACCGTGCACGACATCACCCCCGTGGGATCGGTCAGAAAAACGCGCTCACCCACGCAAACGTCGTGCGCGTCACCGAGCCCGACGAAAATCTCGCGCTGACCGCGATGGTGGACGGAAAAAACCGTGTTTTTGAGCAAAATGAGGCTTTTCATGGGGTGTTTTTTTGCGGTTGAACGTCAATGCCGCAGGCGCCTTGTCCTGCGAGGGCGCATTCGCACTGGCTGCCGACCACGCAAAATGTCTGCATCGCAGACAGGTATTGCCGTTCGACGGGCACGTAGCCGACAGATTGGATGGCGGCATCGAGTTTGTCCAGTGGGATGCCCGCTTGCCCCGCCAAAAAACGACTGACGTTGGAGCCGTCCCAGCCGAGTGCGGCCATGATGGCGTGGCGGGTGTTGGCGTCGGTCAGACGACGGCGCAGGGTGGTGGCGAGGTCGATGCGTTTCATGGGTTGCTCCTTGTCTGTTTGCGGTGGTTGCGGCGATTTTCGGTGGTTTGCCGTCGTGTGCAACCAAGCGCAATTATTTTTGCGTGGTTTTGTGCGTGTCGTCAGCGAGAATGGTCTCAACCGCCGAGACGATGATGTCGTGCGCGGCTTTGGACGCGGTCACGCGGTGTTTATTGGCGATTTTGCGCAGGGTTTTGATGTCGCTCTTGGTCATTCTGACCATTAGCTGCTCGGTGCGCTTTTCAGGCGCAACTTGAATGAATTGTTTTTTCATGATACTCTCGCAGTTAGCTTGTTGATACGTTCAAAGTAATGTGAATAATATAGAGGATATTGTGAATTGATGCAAGAAAAAAATGCAGAATTCTGTGAAATTTTAAAGGCAGAGAGAATTCGCCTTGGGCTTGGTCAGCTTAAATTTTCTGAATTATCAGGGGTTTCGGTTAACTCTCAGTCAAATTACGAAACAGGCAAAGCGATACCTAATGCCGAGTACTTATCAAGACTCGCAGACATAGGTGTTGATGTGCTTTTCTTACTGACAGGCAAGCGCAACGATTTGCACCTGTCCAACGAAGAGGCCTTATTGCTGTCGCTGTTTCGCGACGCGCCCGTGGGCGTGCAGCGCCACATCCTCGCGGGGCTATTGCAAGGCGGTGTACAATCGGGCGAGACCTCGCCCGCTAAAACACAGGGCAGCACATCGACTGTCGGCAACAACAGCCCTAATTCGGGCAATTATTCAGGTAATGCGGCAAGCGGAGACATTAATATCAATGCCGAGCGCCCGCGCGTCAGTAAGTCGAATAAATCAAGCAAATCGGTTAAGCAAACCGTGACAGGCGATGGCAATGTCACGATTGGTGGCAATGTAAAAAACAAGTAGGTTGCAATGGCAAAAGGAAAAACAAAACAACGGATAAAGGGCAATAACAACATCACAATCGCGGGGGATGTCAACGCGCCCATTCATTTGCAATTAAATGGGCAACCCACGCTATCATCCAACGACATGATTAGCCCAATCCTTGGTGCGCCCTATGAGGTCAAGACCGCAGCCTTGACGTTTGCAAAAAAGCACTTTTCAATCGATCATCTAAAATCATTGAATGAATCTCAATTAATCATCGTCTATGATTATTTTTTGGTCGCGCGCGACAATCACACCCTACAGCAGCAGCGAAATATGTTTACGCGCACCATCAGTGCGATTAAGTCGTTTTTAGCACGCAAAAAGGCGAGTAACCCACCGTTTTAACTAAATAAAAAATGAAAAATAATGACATTAATATTCTAGCGAGCATTATCCATAAAATTGATAAAAAGGCGCACTCAACTAATGAAGTAGACCCAACACTCCGTGAAAATCTTCACGAACAAACAGAGGCCCTAACTAAATTGTTCAAATTGCTTGATGATTCATTTCGCAAAGGAAAAAAACACTCTTTTTGTAAATCATTTAATGAGGAAAATACTGTATCGTATTGGGTAAAAGAAAAAATATTTAATAATCCGACACAGACTATTTCGAAAACGGATGAGTGCAACAAAAGAAATGTCGATGTAAAATCTGTTTATTTAGACCTAAGCAAAAGAATAACATCCGCATTACATTATCATCTTTATAAGCAACAAGCATCAACAGGTGGAAATGTTCCTATTATATTTTACACCAAGGGTGACAACCTATTTTTAATTATTGCACTGGTAAAATCCACAGAGAAGATAGATATTGATGAAAACGGTCATGTTATTGATGTCACTACAATTGATGATGAAACTATAAAATTTGCTGCTAGAATAAATTTGGATGAAATGCGTTCACACTCTAACACAAAGAACGCTTCACCAAACGATCAAGCGGAAACTGAAACCCCGAATGCTTATATACACTGGCTGCAACATAATAAAGACATCGTCCAAACTTATGCCCAAGACTTCATCCCAATTGCTGAAAAACTCAACAGCAGCAAGAATACAAAAGCATTAATAAGTGTTTTAAATAGCTTCATCGAACATCATTACTCTGGTACTTTGGAGGAACAGGGAGAACAACTAAAAGATCGTGTATATAAAAAATTACTTGAATTCACGGAAGCTGAAAATTCAATTCATCTTATTCAAGATGTTGACCCCATTATTGATAGTTTTAAACCACAAGGAGCTGAAATTCCAAGATTTCAGGCGTATAGAGAGGATACAGCTATCCCTATAGACGACTCTTTTGGTCCCGACAAAACATCATTAAGGGGCGCGATCAAATTTAATATTACTTTAGGCGAAAAAAAAGACATTAAAGTAACAGCATTGCGTAAATATCTCGGAAGAGATGTTAAAATACTACAAACTGGTGATAGTTACATTTTATCCATAGCATTATCAGGCGAAGAAAGAACAAAACTAATAAAAGAACACCCTGGAATTTCACCTAATGGCAGCGACACCGACAAATCAGGTTCTTGAACGATTTAGAGAACTATTTCGAGACCAATGTATAAGCAATTTCACATTGGATAACAATGATATTAGTGGCCAAATTACACCGAGAACCCAGAGACACATCCAATTACTAGAAGAAATAGCCCAAGACGCGACCAATGCTAATAGAGAATACGAATTTACATTTGATGACCAAGCGCTGTTAGACAGTTTAGATTTTAATATAGGTTCCGCTTATTCTTTCTCTCAATTTTGCCCCGAAGTAAATAGTGGAAATTACCATAGTAGTTACGCGGATTTTTTTAACCGTGAAATAGGCCGCGCAACATCAATAAACGACCATTGTATTTTTGAACATATTTATAACAGTCATCAACGTATTCACGTAAGTGATGAAAAATTTAATTCAATCATTTTGTTAGCGTATACTTTCAATAAGGCCTTTTACAATGCATCCCCTCACACACTACTAGTTGGACAAAATTTAATCCAATTTATATTATATTCTGACAACCACCCCAGTGACCTTGTTGGCTCAATAAAAAACCTTAAAAATGAAACGATTATAAATGAATTTTTAACTTGGTTTGATACTGAAGACAAAGGTTATCATAAAGAAAAAAAAGCCATTGTTGCCGATGAAATAAATACACTGAGCGGCAATAGCGATATGATATATCTGTCAAATATTATCGCTGATTTCGAGTCTTTTAATACAGCGATTAAGGGAAAGTTCAAATTATATCTTGAAAATTTCAAGTATGAAGATTTTATAAAGCGGCTGGAGGATAATTCTGAGAAATTTATAGAACAAGCAAATAACTCGCTTAAGAATGTCCAAAGCCAAGTCCTTGCCTTTCCAATCATAACGGCATTTATAGCGATGATACGATTCAATTTTTACTCCAGTAACGAAAAAGTAATGCCCGCTGTATCTGCTGTATTTTTGTTAGCCATCTTTATTTATGGCTTGGTTCTTTGGGCAAATATTAAACCCCAGCTGGACACCCTAAAACACCTTAAAAGCAAAGTAACATCTTTTGAAGAGGATGGGCGCATACCGAATGCTTTAGCGAAGCAATGGCATACTGACAAAGAGTTTATTTTACGTGCCACAAATTGGCAGATTTTACTTGGCTATTCATATATTTTATTGATATTTATTATTTTTGCAGCCGCAACCATTCTATTATACTTCTATAAGTAATTCATTAGCAATGACTATTAAAACAAAAAAAATCGACACAAGTAAGCTACTCGACAATGAAGAGATCATATTAATTGCGCTCAATGACGCGATTGATGACGGTGATGCAAAATATCTCATGGCGTTATTGGATGATATTGCCAAAGTCCGTGGCATGACAAATCTCGCTAAGGAAACGGGGTTAAATAGAGAGAGTTTATACAAAACGTTTTCGGGGGCGCGCGACCCTAAATTCAGCACGCTGGCAAAAATTCTACCTGCATTAGGGTACAAGCTACATATTGAGCGTGCTTAATCACCCGCACTATCGCCAATCAGCTGGTCGTCTTTGACTTCGCAGTCGATTGATGTGGTTAGCCCCTGCTCGTCTAGCGTATGCGTGGCCTTGGTGATCAGCCAATCGACCGCATCAATCGCGGGTTTAAATCCCGATACCGCAATCGGCAACTCGGGGAAAAGGTGCGGCTGGCCATACGCAAAGCGTATCGACAAGGCGGCCACGCCGCGGTTAAGTCGTTTGAGCTCGGCAGCGGCTGCCACCTCGGCATCGTCGGCAGTTTTGTAGGCTTTTTTGAGCGTGGTGGTGCGGGTGTCATCGCCTGCGAGCACCCAGCGCTTTTTCGCCGCTTGTAAATCAAAGTAATAGGCTTTGACCCCTGTGAATTTATCGCGGTCACTCATGCGGTAGCTGTGCTGGTCGCCGCTGGTGCGGGTGATAGCGACGGTAGGTAGGGCAATGCCTGTGCTAGACAGCCCCTCGGCGGCGGCAATAAAAAGTAACGCACCGTTTTTGATTGTGGCAATCGCATCGTGCTCAATGGCTAATCGCGTGAGTAGGTTGGCATCGCTTTCATTGGACTGAATTTTGTGCGTGAGTTGAATGCCTGTGAGGCTTGCCGAGACGCGAGGCGTAAGTTCGTACTCGCTGGCAATTTTGCCAATCAATGCGCTGAGGGTTTGCTTTTCATAGCTGATATTTTTCTTTTCCAGCAGTGCTTCGCGAAAATCCGCGGATTTGGCGTTAATCGTGAGGATATCGGGCGCACCGCTATGCTCGACGGCATCGACGATAAACTGCCCCTTGTCTATGAGCGGCACGCCGCGCCAGCCCAGCGCAACAGACACCACCGCCCCATGCTCGGGCACGGGCATTACCCCGTCGTGATCGCTGAGCACAATGCTAACCGTGTCGGCCTCAAAGCCGCGATTGTCGTTAATGGTCAGCGAGACAATGCGGGTCGCGAGGTCATCGGTCACGTCGCGGTCGTTAATTGACAGCCGCCACGCGGGGTGTCTATGCCCTGCGGTCAACTCAAAGTGGGGTATATCAACCATCGTTAACGCCTCTATATAATATTACAAAAACCCTAGCGCATCGGTGAGTGCGCCGAGCAAATCCAAGTCGTCATCGCCGACGCGCTTGAGCTTAATCGTAAAATCGATTTTGCGCGGTTGACCGTTGTCAAAAAACTCCGAGGCGGTATCGTCAATACCCTCGCAGACAAATAGCCCGTAGATTTTCCCCGTGCGCTCGACCAGCGGCCATGCTTGCCCCATATCCGCCATCGCACGCGCCAGCTCAATCGCGGTGCGCCCCCCTGTGATTTCGGGGTACAGCACGCCTGGCAGCGTAATGGTTTCGTCGCCTTGGCCCAAGTACTGCGCCCCTGCGCGCATTCCGACGCGCGAGTTAGTCGGGTGGCGCCACGCGCTGGTGCGTGATAGCTCTTGGTACGGCAAGGTGGATAACCCAAACACAAACATCCCCCATGACATCATCATAATACAGCACCTCTATGAGTCAATTCTTTGAATAATTTGTATTGCGTAACGTGACGCGATACGGTATAATAATCACCATGATAAAAGATTTTAAGCATAAAGGCCTGAAAAAATTGTTTACAAAAAATGATAGTAGTGGCGTACAACCTGCTCACGCTAAAAAATTGCGCTTTTTGTTGTTTCGATTGAATGCCGCAGAAACCATACAGGATATGGACTTTGCAGGCACTAACCTGCATTCCCTGCATGGTGATTTGAAAGGGCATTGGAGCGTTAAAGTGAGTGGCAACTGGCGGATGACATTTGCCTTTGAAAATGGCGATGCTTATATTGTTGACTATCAAGATTACCACTAACCACCAATTAAAGAGGAAAAATATTATGCGTATGCACAATCCACCCCACCCCGGTGAAGTATTAAAGGGGTTATACCTAGACGAATTGGGGCTAAGTATCACCGATGCCGCCACGGCCCTCGGTATGCCTCGCTCTGCGTTGTCTGAAATTGTCCACGGTAAACGGGGCATTAGCTCTAGGGTTGCAATTAAACTCGCCACCGCTTTCGGTGGCAGCGCGCAAAGCTGGCTAAACATGCAGTCACAGTATGACCTATGGCAAGCCGAGCAAACATACGGCGGCGAGGACGTTAAAAAATTGGTCGAGCAACGGCCCGATGCGTAGTTAGCACTATTTATATTCGTCATTTGCTTACCCCTCTAGTTATCCCCGATGAGTGCTTCGTTGGTCTTTGCCGCGACCGCATTCGCCACGGCACGTGGATTACTGGCTTCGTTAATCGTGATATTTTGCGTAATAGGCGCACTGACGGTTTTGTTATTGTTAATCGTTTGGGCGATTTTTTTAGGATTCATCATGGCTTTGACGTCATCCGACGCATACGTCTGGAATAGCTTAACCCCGCCTTTTATTAGCGACGCTTGCCCTGCTATCCCGCCTGCAATTCCCGCGGCGGGGTTGTTGTAGGCGAGCGGCTGTTGGGACTTGTCTTGCATGCCCGTGATGGTTTTAAACCCGTTGATGACTTTTTCAATGAGCTTTAGCACGCCGCCGAATTTGTCGTGTAAAAAATTAACTACGCTGGCGGCAACTTCTTTGAATCTTTCAAAGTGCGCACCAATATCAATGCCAACATAGTTACCGATTTTTTCAATTAACTCCCATAGCTTACGAATAGGCGTCGTGACAAAGTCGAGGGCAGCTTTGGCAAAGGATTTCGCCGCCTCCCACGCCCCTGCCCAGTCGCCATTAAGGATAGCCACCACAAACTCGATGGCGTAGCTGAGCCCGTCAATCAGCTGGCGTACGATGGGCATGTTTTGTATCGCCAACGCAAATGGGTTGGTGCTAAACCATTGCGTCACCTTATCCCAATTTTTATACAGCAAATACGCCGCGCCAGCGAGCGCCCCCACCGCCAATACCAGCCAGCCAATCGGGGATGCAAATATCGCAAGCCCGACGGCTTTTAGCCCGAATGCAAATTTACCCAACACGGCGAGGGCGCCTTTGCTTTTGATAATCGCCGCCAGCCCTTTCCCTATCCCAAAAAAACTAGCCAGTTTAATGCTGCCAAACGAAATCCCTAACAGCTTTGCTGATTGTGCCATCCCGCCAAACTTATCAGTAAGCTGCGTCAGCGTCCCCCAACCCTCCGATATTTTCCGAAAAAGTGTCGATACCCCTTTAACAAGGCTGACAATCTGTCCGCCAATTTTTTCAGCCAGCGCCTTTAGCTCGCCGTTTTTTGCCATGGCGTTAATTTTATCCAACAACCCAAGCAGTTTTTGCTTGAGCAAATCAAACGCGCCTGATCGCATAATCGACAATTGAAAACGTGCCCACTGGTCTTTTAGATTGGAGATAATCCCAACCCACGTTTTGGCAAGCTCGTCAGCTGCCCCCTCATACTTTTCATTCCATATCTCTGTGAGCGCCGCCTCAATCGCCGCGCGGTCATTTTTCATCACCGTTTTAAAGCGCTGGATGCCTGCTTTATCGGTATAGTTATAGGTGACTTCTTCGCCTTTGCTATTTGCTTTGATGCCAAATTCTTTAAGCCGCTCATTTTCGCCTGTGACCGCATCGGCAATCGCCTCAACAGCTTGGTTTAGCGGCTTACCCATTGCTGCAGCGGTGTCGCCCAATGTTTTGAGCAGCCCTGTCTGCGGGTCTAACCCGTAGGCGCGCAATTTGACAAACGCATCGGTAACCTCGGCAAGCTCGTAAGGCGTCTTAGCAGTAAAATCACTGACCCAATCCATGGACTTGGCCGCCTTGGCGCTCGTGCCCTCAACGGTTTTTAGGATGGCTTCGTAACGCTCAAACTCGGATGCCGTATTAATCAGCCCGCGCCCAAACATCGCCCCAACCCCCGTTGCTACACTGCCTGCGACGGCGCCTCTGCGGGCATATTTTAGCGTTGTCGCGCGGAGGTTTCCTCCCATATTTTTAAGCCTTGCCATCCGCTCAGCCGCCTTTCTTTGTTTGCCCATTGCGTGATTAGCGCTCGTGATATCCTTTGCCAGTTTTTTTTGATAATCGCCTAAGCGCTTCGTGTTAACCCCCGCATTTTTCATTTCGCCTTTCAAGCGAGACAGTCGGGATTTTTGCTTATTGTATTGACCGCTTAATGTCTTGACTTGTTTGGTTTGGCGCTTAAACTTTTGTTGTAATTGCTTGCTAGGATTTTCTGTTAATGCCATTGCGCGCGCTAGCGATTTAAGCTCGGCCGTCGCGCTATTTAAGGACTGTTTCGTGCCCAGTGTCGATTTTCTCAGGGCATTAAATTGCCCCAGCTTTTTTTGTGCCACTGACAACTCGTGGACGCGTTTTTGTGCGCTCGCGAATGCCGTCGATGTCTTGGCAACAGCGCTGTTGATTTTATTGAGCGGCGCGCTGGCACGGTCTAGCGTCTGGAGCAGGATTTGCAGTTTTAAAGAATTTGCCATATAATAACCTTATGATTTATCGGTTTATTCGCTTTGTTTTTCTCATGGTTTTTAGCCTGTCTTTTTTGGTGACGGGTACGTGGCCGCTCGCCGTGCTATTTGCCGTGTTTGCGCTATTGATTGAAATGGAGCCGTGCTGGAGGCTAACCCAGATTGCCCGCCTTGTGGTCATTATCACCGTTGGTGCTTTTTTTCTACACATCGGCGGGCTGATTGCGCTCGCAGGCGGCTTGATTTGCGCAGGGCTAATTGCTGACGCTATCATTAATATTGTCGCGCCTAGTAACCCCACGCTTAATCCCCATTAGATGCTTCGTGATAGGCGATGGCGCGATTATTCCAGTCCACAATCTCAGCAATCGCCATATCGCAGCATTCAAAAAAACCAAACCGATAAATTAGCGCAATATTTCCCATCGCATCCTCAATCGTCGCTAACCCTCTGAGCTGTCCAAAAAACCAACCAAACCCTCGCTAACGCGCTGTAAATCAGTCAAACTAAACTGATTAACTTCGCTGGCAATAATGCTTGGCGTGGCGATACGCGACAGCAGCACTGCCACCGCATCAATGTCTAATTGAAAAACATCTAGCAGCTTAAGCCCGCGCAAATCCCCTGCACGCGGTTCGCGCAGGGTTAGCTGGGTAATGTCATTGCCATCACGGGCAATGGGCTGACTAAGCGTGATGGTCTTGAGTCGCGCGGTGGTCGCGTGTTCGGGTTTGTTGCCCGCGTTGTTATCGGTGTTGTTGCTCATGGTAGTACCCTCTGTTTGTCGTTATGTCGTGATTCAAGCATTGGCGCATTACGCGCCGATGTTGCGTTTGTGGTCTTCTAGTCTGTCTTTGCCTTGCCATTTTTCGACCATGTTCATGATGTCAATCTCGCATAGCTCGCTACCGTTGTACAAAATACGGATATAGCTGACTTCAATCTTGATTTTGTGCTCGGTGTCCTCACCCGATTTGGCGGTCGGTAGCGACATTTCAGACAGCCGCCCTGTGATTTCAATTTCCATGGGCAGGGCTTCGCATTTGTCGTCGCCTGCGAAGCTACCCGTAAAGCGCGCGGTGATGCCGTCGTGCTGACACAGTCCAAAATGGCCAAAAAATTCAAACGACAGTCCGCCCATGGTGACTTCCATCGACAGCGCTTCTAGTCCGTGGTCGGTTTTAATCGGGGCGTACATGCCGCCACCGCGGTACTCCTCCATTTTGCGCATAAATTGCGGTAATGTAATCTCGTTGACCTGTCCGACGAAGTTATCGCCATCTAGGAAAAAGTTGAAATGTTTAAGCTTTTTAGGTAATTGCATGATGCGCTCCTATTAATAATTTAGTTAGACAAGATGACGGCGTATTCGGTCAAGTATTTGTCAGTGATTTTTTGTACCAGTGTTAAGTCTTCTAGCGGTGGCACGGGCGTGTAGTCATAGTGTATGACAAGCTTGCCGCCCTTTAGTTGGCTAGGCTCGTTAGCCTCGATTTCGTACCACGCGCGCCCACCGACCAAATGCCCCACCGCAGTGCGGCGGCGTAACTCGGCGTTGATCGTTGCGATAATGTCGCGAATCAACTGCACATTCATGGGCTTATCCATAAACGCGGACAAGGTGTCGGCGATAATCTCGCGGATGGCTTGGCCCGAGCGCACGGTGGTCTCAAACGCAAATAACGGATCAGACGCGCAGGTACGCAGTCCCCACAGCCTAAAGCCGCCGCGGCTGGCAAACGTGGTGATTTGCGCCTCGTTAAGCACCGCGGCATCGTTGCTGCTATCGGTCAATGACCAGCTTACATCGTGGCTGAGGGCGACCACGCCGTTGACAGGCAAGTTAGAAATCGGATGGTGCCAGCCCTGCTCGGCGTCGATTTTGGCGCGCATCCCCGCAGCAAGGGCGGCGGCGGGTTTTTCGACAATCGCGCCCGTCGCGGTATCGAGTCCCATTGGGTTGGGCCACAGCAATTCAATCTCGCGCTGGGCGAAGTTGTCGCGATAGAGCACCGCCTCGCTGAGTGTCGCACCGCTGGCGGTGGCGTAGGCAAAGCCGTTTAGCTTTTGCGCGGCGGATGCGAGCGCGTTGGCGACTGCCAAGTCGTCGTCTAAAAACCCTGCTGTGAGGATTTTGGGCGTGACGCCCAGCCGTGAGTCGGCGGTCTCTAGCAGCGTGATGCCTGCGACGGCGTTCGCGCGTGTCTCGGCATCGTCTGCGCCCTCGGCAACGCGCACAATCACCAGTCTCGGTAACACTTGGTTGTGGATTTCTTCGAGGTTGGCAAGCAGCGTGCCTGTCGCGCCGACGTTATTGATCGCCGAATAAATATTGGTAAATAAGACAGGCTCACCCAGCGGGAATAGCGTCGCATCCGCATCGGGTGCAGTGCCGACTAAGCCGATAATCTCGGTGGATTTGGGGGCGCTGGGGCGCGTGCCTGTGTTGTCTTCGATGGTTCTGATGCCATGTACGTATGAGGTGGCCATTGGTTACTCCTTATTTTTTTTGTTAGTGTCGGTTTGCTTGACTGGCTTGGTATCGGCGGTGGCAGCGCGATAGGCAGATACGGGTAATGCCGCCGTGTCAGCCTCGCCTGTCCAGCCCCGCGGACGGCGTACGCCATTAATCAATGCGGCGCGGGTGAGTGTGATGTGTTTTTTCATGGGTTGCTCCTTATTTTGGGTTAAGTTGGTCGTTGATTTTTCGTGGCAAGTTTATTGATCAAGTTTTTGTATTAAGATGCGCAAGTAGTTCATCGTGGGTTTTTACCCGTCCGTAGGCAAATTTCGTCCAGCCAAACAGCGCCACCGCGGCATAAAACACCACCAGCGCAATGGATGTTTGTATGCGTCCGCGCAGCGTTTTGCATCGCCGTGTATCTCTATACATCGCCCGCGCAAACTGCCAGTCGCAATGCCAGCGCCTGCGCTCATTACCGCCTGCGGCGTAGCCGAAATCGTGGTGGCGGCACGACGCTTCAAAAAACCAGCCGAATAGCGCAGTGATTAGCCAGTCGGGCATCCAGCTCGCCCCGCAGCCGTTGCCAAACGCGGCTTGCTGGTCGGGAGTTAAGTCTGCCCACGACGGGTAGTCTGTTGGGTCGGTGTTGTTTTTTTTGTTTTGACTAAGCATCGGTATCACTGACCCCGCGAATCTCATCGGCACGACCCGTCTGCAACAGCCCCATCGACTCTAGCTGATTAAGCCCGCCGACTAGCGCGGGGTGGTCTAAGTCGATATCGGCAGCCAGCTCGATTTCCTTGGCGAAGACTTTCAGCATCACCGTCGCTTCGATAGGCAATTGCGGCATATTTGGCATGTCGCCGACGTTATCGGGCGCAATGAGTAGCATTTTTTCGGGCATGGTGAGTCGCGCAAAAAACGCGTGTTTGCTAATCGTCACCGACCGCGGGGGTGGTGCGGCGGTAAATACGCCGTCCGCGTAGATGTCACCGACGGCGACAGGGCGGGCGCTGCCCTGCGCGTCAGTGGCTGGGTCGACAATGGGGTCGACAATGGTGTCGGTGATTAAGACAAAGCGTGCCAGCGCCACATCGTGGCACACGGGCAGTCGCGCGGGGTCAGTGATCAAAGCGGCGCTCACAAAAATGCTCTCGACGACGCGGCGCTCACTGTCAAGAATCGCGTAACGGTACATCGCGGGCTTAGCCATATTACGCGCCTCCATTGAGCGTGTAGGCGATTTGCGCGTACACATACGCTGATGTTTCGCCTTTGATGCTGTCCAGCTCAAAAGACGTGTTAAACGCGATACCCCCACCCGCGAGATTAAGCCCGCCGACCCCTTGCTCGAGTCGCAAGTCGCCGTTGGTGACCGCGTAAATCGTGTTGCCATCAATCCGCAGCGCAAAACCCGCCTTTACCGCGGTGGTAACTATCGACAACAGGCGTATCACGCCACTGCCGCTAACAGAAAGCTTGGTGGCGCCATTAATATACGATAGCCAAAATATTTTCTCAACCGCGCCCCCGCTGGGGGGTGTGGCGCTGGCTGCGAGCGCAGCGGTTTGCGCGCCCAGCGTCGTGACATCAGCTGCCACGTCAGCGAGCGCGGTGCTGGACGCACGGGTGGCGACATTGGCGTTAATCGCGGACGCGACCGAGGTTAGCCCTGCGCTGGTCGCCATCGCATCGATGCGTGGGTCGGTGGTCTTGAGCGTCGCATCCACTGCGGTGCGCGTTGTCTGCGCCTCACGGTTGACGGCATCTAACGTTAAAATATCAGGCATGTTGACCTCCGTTATTGGTTGCTTTATTGGTTAATTTGTTTGTCAGGTTATTCATTGGCTCACTCATTGGCTCACTCATTGGCTCACTCATTGGGTAACACCTCAGACGTTTGTCCTAGGTATTGCCCCGTGAGGGCATCCCAAGTAATGGTGTGGCGCGTCGTGATACCTAAATACGTGATGTCATAACTCACCACACGACCAGCGGCGTCGCGGGCAAATTGCGTGACACGGTTTTGCCCCGCAATCGTTGCCGTCTCGGTCAGCACCACGCTGTGCGTGGCGTCATACGTCAACCCAATACTCGTCGGTAAATACGCGTCGCGGCGGTAAGCATCCAGCGCCTCGACCGTCGGGGTGATAGCGGAAAGGCTGGACTCAATCGCGGTGATCGTCGCCGCGTCCGCACCCCCCGCGGCCCATAGTGCCGCATCTAGCGCAATAATCGTCTGACGAATGCGCTCGACATCGTGCGACAGCGCGTTATCGGCTGAGGGCAGCGGGAATTGGTAGTGTTCGGTTTCTGTAATCATTTTATTTTCTCTGTTTAAGCTTCGATAACCAGCACCCGCGGGTTCTCGACAAACGGGCGCGCGCCTGCGTGGCCGACCAGCTCAATCTCGACGGCGATGTTGGCGGCATCAATCAGGGTGTCAGACTCAAAAATCAGCTCAACGCGCCCATCGTCTAGCAGCGTGTAATCGGGTAATTGGGTGAGCGTTTGCCACGTGCTGGTGTCGGGGCTCGCATCGGTCGAAGCCGCGCGCACGATGACGTTCGCGCCCTGCGGGGTAAACGCATCGACGAGTACGCGCACACGGCTATTAAGCCCTGCGGGGATGGCGCGGGTAATGTAGCGGCCACTGGTCTCTAGCCGCCCCGTCAATACCTGCACCGTTGCCCCCAGCACGGGTGAAAAGGTGGCACTACCGATAAGCACCGCGCGTAGCGTGATGTCACCGCTAATCGCGGCGGGTAGCGCACGGTGTTGCCCGTCGGCAAAGGTCAGCACCTGCCCGTCGGGCAAGGTCGCCTCGACCGTCACGGTGGTGTCAGCCGCGGTGATTTGTGTGTTAGTTAGCACGTAAAGATCGGTGACCGCGGTGACGCTGAGCGTGCCGATATCGATCGTTTTGGCGGTGGCGACATAATCGGCGGCGTGCAGCGCAAACAATAAGTCACTGTCGTTGTGCGGCGTCCACGTCGAGGCGTTCGATGATGATAACAATACGCCGACCGTGTACGGCTGCGCGGTTATCCAGCGCTGGCGCTCGTCATCAAAGCCGCCTAGTGTGGCGACCTTGAGCGACGGGGTGGGCTCGTCGCTTAAAATCACCAGCGCATACTCAACGCCGCCGTCAAGCAGCACGGGCAAGTCGAAAGCAAATCGGGTCGCCCGCCCTGCCCCATCATTCGCTGATAAGTCGGCCGCCAGTGTCGCGGCATCGACTAGCGCCTCGGCTAAAATGGCTTGGGTCGGTAGCCCTGTTGCTGTCTCGCGGATTTGCATCCGCACCGCGCGGTCACCCACCGCGCAAAACGACACGTCCACGGCGGTGAGCTGGGTGGCGCTCGGTAGGCTAAAGGTCTGTGCCAGTGGGTCAACGGCGCGAAAACGCGTGACCACGCGGGTGAGGTTATCGTTAGCAATCGTGCCGTCGGCAGTAAAGACCGCCTCGCCGATTTGCCCCGAGCGCGTCGCGACCGTGACGAGCTTTTGCCCCGCAGGTACGCCCTCGGGGATGGTAAAGCGCACGTTAGCGCGACCCTTATCGTCTGCCAGCGCATCGCCGCTGGTCGCGACCGTGATGCCGTCAAACTGCACCGCGTCGATGATTTCACCATCTCCCATCCCCGCAATCGCGGCGTTGACGGCAATCGGTCGGCAAAACTCGGCGGCTGTCTCGGTGATGCCGTCTGAGCGAAATGTCGTGCGACTACGCGGGCCTGCCCCGATCGTCTCGGTGCCGACGACCGACTCGGTATTGACTGTCCAGCGGTCAACCGCAGGCGATAGCGTCACGGTCGGCGGGATGGGGTCAAACGCCATATACGGGTTGATTAGCATACAATCTGACGCGAGGGGCTGGGACAGTATTTCGCGGTGGGTATAGTTTAGCGTGACAGGCGCGCCTAGGTCGAAAAAATGCGCGGCGGCGGTGATGGGTAATTGTAGCCGCGCGTCTTCTATGAGTGCGGTCTGCGGTCGCCCTGCGTCGCGCAAGGTGTCAGACAACAGCGGGTCGGCGAACACGCCGTGTTTGCGCCCGTTTTCTTGATTAGACGCCGATAATTCGAGCTTATTCTGCGCGACTTGCTCGGTGAGAAAATCCAGTCGCTCGGCGTGGCGGTTGAGCGTTGACATCGACACCACGCGCACGCCGTCTTGGTAGATGATTCGTGGGGTATCGGCTGTCCAGCGCTGCTCGATGGTCGCCAGTAGTAATAAGTTGCTGGGGACTTTGGGGGGCAGCGGCGCGGTGAGTGATGCAATGCCGCGTAGCATCACAGGCTCACCACCTGCGTCTAAGCACAGGCGGTCGTGGCGCGGGATAAAGTGGTCGTAACTGGTTAAAATCGGCGTACCTGCGACCGCATCGGCGAGCGTGTAGCCAAATTCGTCGACCGCGCTCGCCTCAGCCAGCGCGATGTAGTGATACGTCACGCTATACGTCGAGCCTGCGGCTGGCTCGGCGCCTGACAGTGACCAATCGACTTTGCCGCTGGTTAGCTGATAATCGACGCCCTGCTGGTAAGTGACACCCCCTTGGGTGACGCTGACTAGCGCGACCACGCTGGCATCGGGTAGCAAGTCTTGGCTGTTGGTGATATTGGCGTGTGTGACGGTGACGGATTTTTCGCGCGTCACGCGCACGGCGGTGATGCTTGCAATCGGGGTGCGGTTAAGGTTCACGCGCTGTTGTCCGCCGATGGCCAGTGCCGTCTCAGCATCAACACTGCCCAACTCGGGGGCGGTGTCAAATTGCGCGGGACGCGCCGCGCCGTATTCATACGCATAGCCACCAATTTGCGCGGCGCCTGCATCGATAATGTAGCGCTCTTTGCCCGCTGGTGCAGCGGTCGCGTGGACTTTTAGTCCGCGCACAATGTATTGACTACCCGTGCTGTCGCGGTCGTATTTTGCAATCGCCGACTGCACACCGCTAATATGTGGTGGTGGGGCTTTGGCGGTTAAATAGCCGTCGCGTGCGGTATAGACCGCGTAGAATTGCGGGGGGTGGCTGGGCGCGCTATTAGGTGAGCTGTTGGGCGCGTTATTGGGAGCGGCGTCGGTCGTGTTGTCGGGTGGGGTATCGGATAGCCCCCACGCCGTGGTGACTGCCAACCGCCACGCGCCTGCCTCGTTTTGCCCGCGCGTGCCAAGGGCGGGGTTGCGAAGCGTTGGGTCGTCGGCCTCGGTCACATAATAATAACTAAGCCATACGCCAATCACGACGTCGCCGCTGGTCGCAACAAGCAGCTCACGCGACGGCACGGCGTAGATATCGCCGTCTAAGTACACATCGGCGCTATCCACCGTCAGCGCCCCCGTATCGGCATCTAGGCTGGCGCTGCCGCCGCGCACAATGTCGCCTGCTTTAAATATCACGTCATTGATACGGCGGTGCGCAGCGTGGGTGAGGTGCTTGCTGTTTAGCGTCCACGATAGCCCTTGGCGGTACAGCTCGCGCTGGCGCTGGGGGCTACGCAGTCCCTCAATGACGGTAAAGTCCTGTGTGGTGAGACCAATCGCGGTCTCGACCAGCGTAATCAAGCGTGGATCAACCCCGCGCAGGTTGCGCCGACTGCGGCTACCTAGTTGATAATTGGAGGCCATTGTTGAGGTTATTGCCATAAGTTCACCCACCGCGTGTTTATAGATGCAGGCGCAGCGGCGAGAGGAGAAGTGGGCACCACCGCGCCTGCGGGTAAAAAAATCGTCGCGAGCGACGCATCGGTCATCATCAACGCCTCGATGCCACGGGTACTGCCCGTCGCGCGGTAAAGCACACTATCTAGCGCCTCGTCCTCGTGCGCCAATGTTGTCGTTGTTGGCTGTGTTGTTGTTGCCGTTGTCGCCGTTGCCGTTGCCGCTGTCGCTGTCATGATACCCCCTTTTTTAAATTAACGTCACGCGCACGCGGGGGTTACCCTGCACCGCGCTCACGGCGGTGCGGTATTGGGCGCGCCACGTGCTGAGCTGTTCGTCGATTTTATCGGCGGCCGTCTCGCGCGCACCGAATGCGGTGGTGTCCACATCGCGGTACGTGTCAACAAGGTGTGCCTTGGCATACGAATAGACCGCGACGCGAAACCAGTGCACGGCGGCCGTTACGTTATCAATGCTGGTGGCTTCAATGCTGGTGGCGTCGATGCTGCCGTCAATGCTGGATGCGTCGATGCTAGTATGACTGTCGGCAAGCGTCGTCACGCCCCGTGCGGTTTGGGTACGCGCCCAGCTGTCCAGCTCGGCGGTCACGGTAAACAGCGCGGTCATCAGCGCGTCACGCACGCGAGCCGTGGGGTACGTGCTGTCAATGCGGGTAATCGCGCGAAACTGCGCCATGGACACCGCGGGCCACCAGCCAGCCCCTAGGGTTGACGTCAGCGATACCGCGTCATCGACCGTGGGGTCAAGGTTGTCTGTGGTGTCTGTCGCGATAAAGCCTGTCATGTTGGTTGTTTTTGTCTTCGTGGTCGTCTGTGTTAAGTGGCGGTGGGGGCATGTGATGGGTTATCGGATTGTTTACTTCGCAAACCCCATGCCCGCCGCCATGGCGGTAGGCCAAGTCGGTGGTTTTTAGCGACGCGGCAAAAAAAAGACCTTATCGCACCGTGTTCGTTATTCATGTGTTCATGTGTGTCTATTTGTCGGGCTGTCGGCTATCGTCTGCCGCCTTTTTAAGCGCCTTTTTAAGCGCTTTGATTTTGGTCTTGACGCCAATCTTGGGGTTTAGCGCGATGGCGCGCTCGTAATAATCTAGCGCCCCCGACAAGTCATCATCGGACTCGGACAGCCCGCCGCCTGCTTTCATTAGCTTGGCGCTAATCTCATCGTGCATATCAATGCCCGCAATCGCCGTCATGACGCGATCAAATAGCGCCCGCGTCACGGTGCGTGCATCGGGCGCGACCTCGCGGTAACACTCATCAATCGCCGCCTCGGCCAGTTGCTCGGCTAAGAAATCGGCAGGGCGCCTGCGAAAACGCTCGGGCAAAGTCATGTCGGCGGCGGAAATCGCGGAAAATAAGCGCAACGCGGTGTCGTAGTCGCCGATATCAATCGACCAGACAAAGACGTGCGCCACGATGTCGTCTTGGCGGTGTCCGCCATTATTCTCGCCACTATTCTCGCTGCCCCCGTCGCTAGCCATGTCACTTGATAAAATCGCGTCCACGGCCGCGTCGCTCCAATCGCGATACGTCGGTAACAACTCGCGTTTCAGCGCGGTCTTGGCCTCGGTGCCGCGTACATTCGATAGGCGTGCGTTATCCTCGGCAAGCGCCATCAGTAACGTGTCGTAAGCATCCACCGCCGTGTGCCACGAAGTACCACCCGCGCGCGCGGCGCGGTCGGCTTCAGCGTGTTGGGCGGCTAGTATGCGCTCACGATGGCGCCTAAATAAACTCGACATTAGATAAAGCTCACATTCTCGGCAATCCCGCCAAGTCCGTAGTCTTCGATAGCATAAGCGTCGTTAGACGAGGTGTAGGTTTCGAGTCGGTCACGGCGTGGATTATCGGCAAAGTGGCGGCGCTTGCCCCCGTTTTGCGTGTAAATGGATAAGTTCGCCAGCGTCGTTAGCATCATCGTGCCATCAGGAAAGTGCGGCACGTCAATCACTGGCAAGCCATCAATCACGCCTGTTTGGCGAATTTTCGCGAGCGCCAGCGATTCGCTGGGGCTGTGCGCTTGGTTGACCAGTCGCATGGTGTCATCGGCTTGTAAATCGCGCCCCATAATCACGCATAGCCCTGCGGCATTACGGTGCCACACATCCAGTGCGTTGTTGCGAATGTCTAGCGCGAGGGCGTGTAAGTTTTTGTAATCGCCTGTCTCGCCAATCGTAATCGAACCCGCCGCAGCGCCATCTGACATGACTTTATCGGGGGCGTCGTTGCGGTATTTTTGAATCCAGCCTGTGTTGACGTCCTGTAGCAAGGGGTTGGCGACGCGGTCGGTGTTGTTCGCCGCATTCGTGCCGTGAAACCCGATCATAATACGGTCAAGCCCGATGCGCGTGACAATGCTCGCCGTGAGCTTGTCCTCGAAATCGGGGAATTTTGCCCACTGATCAAGTAGCGCATAGCGCACGTGGGTGTCGAAGTTCGTTTGTCGGCAGTAATAGCGCGCCGCGTTTAGTGAGTGCACGTCGCGCGTCTCACGCTCCGCCGACTCGGTGTCGGTACGGCTCGCAATCGTGCTGCCGACCCCAAGACCGATGGTCTCGCCCTCCATCTCGTCGACGCCGAAAATGTTAATCGAGCGCAAAAAGCCGTCGGACTCTTGGATGCGTTTCTCTAACGTTTGCTCGACGCTGGGCGCGGCGATAAATTTGTGCCCGCCCCGCACCGTGTCGATGCTGATGCTGTTGAGGCTGGCTTGGGTCGTAAAGTATTGTTCTAGCTTGTCTCGGGTCTCGTTTTTCATGAATAATATCCTAAATGGCTGAGTCTGTGGGTGTTCGTTGGGTTGTCTGTGGGTGTTCGTAGTGTTCGTTAGCCTTTGTTAGCAGTCGGGTTAGCAATCGGGTTAGCAATCGGCGCGAATAATGTCATCCCCGCCCACGCCTGCGTGCGGTGCGACGTAGTGCATGTCGGTGGATTCGACGGCGGATTTAAACGCGGTGAGTTGGTCGATGGTCGCTTGTGCCGCGGCAAAATCGCGGGTCAGCGTGTCCAGCTGCGCCGATAGCGCGCTGAGTTGGTCGATGGTCGTCTGCGGGGCGAGGTCGTCGCGCTGGTCATCACTGTCAACCGCGGTCGTGAGTGTCTCGCGATCAGCGGGCACGATGTCATCGAGCTGATTATCCGTATCCTCTAGCGCGGCGAGGCGACGCTCGTGCGACAGCACCGTGTCATTCAATAGCTCACTCAGCGTGTCCAGCGCGGCGATGACCGTGGTGTGAAAATCATTGTCGTCATTCATTGGCACAGTGGTATCGGGGGTGGTATCGGGGGTAGTGTCGGGGGCATCGGTGGCAACCGATGCACACAGTGCCGTCTCGATGACCTCCGAGTACACCCTGCCCGCGTTGTTCATGTTGTTGTCGGTGTTGCCGCTATTGCCGTTGTCTTTGCTGTCGACGGCGTGGGCCGTGGCATCACGGGCAGCGCGGGCGCTAAACTTGAGCGGCTCGGTGCCAAGGCTAGCGGGGGAATCGGTAAACGCGAGCCCCGTCAGATAGGCTTTACCCGTTTTGGCAAAGTCGGGGGTGACCTCAATCGAGGTGTAGATTTTTTGATTGTTTTTATTCATTGCGATCAAGTGCTCGTTCGCGATGATGTCGGCGTACAGACACAGCGTGTCGGTGCCGTTGATGGTATCGGTCTGCGTAAACACCGCCTCGACATCGCCGACGGCGGGAAACGGCCCTGCCTCGGTGACGTTACGCAAGTGCTCTATCCAGCACCGCGCCCCATAAGTCGATTGATCATAGGTGTCGGCGATATCGGTCAGCCACTCGGGCTTAATCTCGCGGCCATCGCTGACGGTGTAACCTGCGGCGGCGATGCGTAGCGTTTTTTTCTTCATATTTTTTGGCTCCTATCGGCGGGGCGGTCAAAAGTGCGCCCCGCGCGGGTGTCTCGGTGTCGGTGTCGGTGTGTTTTAGTGTTTCGTCATCGCCTTGTCGTGCCTTTAAGGTAGCTTTTTTGTCGCAAAACTCAATTATTGCGTGTCAAGATAAGCGCTTAACTTGACACCTCGCCGTGTGAAGTCAATCGTTGATGCCTAAAATACGAAGCATGAGCCAGCGTAAAAACCACCCAGCACCCAAAATAACCGAAGACGACCGACGGCTAAAAGCCAAAGTGTTGTACTTTAGCGGGCATCGCATCCCGCAAATTGCCGAAGCCATCAATACGCCAGAGTCCACCGTGCGCTACTGGCACAGCACCGATAAATGGGATAAGTTTGGGCAGGCCGAGCGCGTCAACGATGCCCTCGGGGCGCGGCTGTGTCTGCTGATCGCCAAAGACCCCAAGGAGGGTCGCGATTTTAAAGAAATCGACCTACTCACCCGCCAACTCGCGCGCGTCGAGCGCGTGCGCGCCACCCCGACCGCACCGCGAAAAGGCGAAAAACGTGGCGGCGACCGCACCAACAAAAATTACCTATCGCCCGCGGCGATTGAACAAATCCAAACCGCCTTTATGGATAACCTGTTTGATTACCAGCAACTGTGGTACGACAACCGCCACCAGCGCAACCGCCAAATCCTCAAGTCACGGCAAATCGGCGCGACGTATTACTTTGCCCGCGAGGCACTGGTCGATGCGCTGACCAGTGGACACAATAAGATATTTTTGTCCGCATCCAAATCGCAAGCCTACGTGTTTCGCGAGTACATCAAAGCACTTGCCATGGAAGCCGCCGAGGTCGAGCTAACGGGTGACCCCATGACGATTCGCACCGACGACCACGAATGCACGTTTTATTTTTTAGGCACCAACAGTAAAACGGCGCAGAGCTACCACGGTGACATCTTTATGGACGAGTATTTTTGGATTAACAACTTTGACGAGTTTAAAAAGGTGGCCTCTGCCATGTCATCGCACAAACAATGGAAGCGCACCTATTTCAGCACGCCATCAGCGGTCGCCCACGAAGCGTATCCATTTTGGACAGGGGTCGCGTACAACCGCGGGCGCAAAAAAACCGAGCATATCCATATCGATACCCGCGCGAAAACACTGGCGAGCGGAAAATTGTGCGCCGATAACGTGTGGCGGCATCTGGTCACCGTCGAAGCCGCCGCCGATCTCGGGTGTCATCTGTTTGACCTCGGACAGCTTAAATCCGAATACGCGCCCGACGAATACGCTCAGTTATTTATGTGTGAGTTTGTTGATGATCACGACAGTGTGTTTAGCTTTGGCGAGTTAAACCGATGTTTAGTCGAGACGCGCCGCCTATGGCCCGATGTCAAGCCCTTTGCCAATCGCCCCGTGGGTGATGATGCCGTCGCCATCGGCATTGACCCCGCCAAGTCGCGCGATGGCTGCGCGGTGTCGGTGATTGCTTTACCCAAAGTCACGGGCGGGAAATTTCGCTTAGTCGAGCGCCTGACCCTGCGTGAGCCCTTAAGCGAAGCCCAAGCCGCCGCCATTGCCAAGCTCTGCGACAAATACGAAGTCGCGCACATGGAAATCGACGAAACGGGCATGGGGATAGCGCTGGCCGAGCGCCTGGCGAAAATCTACCCGCGCCTGCGCCGCGTGAGCTATAACCTAGAGACCAAAAATGCACTCGTCGTCAAGGCCATTGAAATCATCCGAAGCGGACGCCTAGAAGTCGACGAAGCCGCGCGCGAATGGGTGGGAGCGTTTCTCGCGATTAAAAAAACCCAGACCGCCTCGGGCAAATACCTAACGTACAAATCCGACCGCCGCGAAGATATCGGCCACGCCGACATCGCCTGGGCGACCATGCACGCCCTTGCCGTCGAGCGCATTGGATTTGACAACGGCGGGGCATCACCCGCGCGCGCGGTGGTGTTTTGATTAGGGCGTTTTAATTTTAAAAAAAACAGGATAACAAGATGAGATTAATTGATTATTTTAGAAAAAAAGAAACCGCGAAACCTAATGTTATGACCGCCGACAGGGGGGGCAGTGGCAGTGGGCTTGGCAGTAGCTTTGGCAGTAGCTTTAGCATCGACGATGCCGTGACGGCGATTGATAAAAAAGAAATATTCGAGCACTACTGGCGCGGCGATAATGATAAATACTATCTGCCCCCGCTGGACTGGGATGCCATCGCCAAATCGTATCACGCCAATCCGTTTCACACCTCAGCCATACAAGCCAAGCGCAACATCTTAATCAGTACTTTTGTCGAGCATCCAAAACTCACACGCACCGAGTTTGAAAAACTGGTCACCGATTATCTCATATTTGGCAACGACTACCTGCGCGCCGTGCAAAACCGCGCAGGCCACGTGATGCGCTACGAAGCGCTCAAAGCACGCTGGATGCGCGTCGGCAAAAAAAACGACTATTATTATCTGCGCAACCGCGAGGCGGAAAAGCTAAAAGGCGACATCACGCACCACAAAAACCACGACATCAACCAAGACATCTACGGCGTGCCCGAGTACATGGCAGGCATGAATAGCGCGTGGCTGGGCGAGGCAGCGACCCTATTTCGGCGCAAGTACTATAAAAACGGGTCGCACGCGGGCTACATATTACACATCACCGAAAACCTAAGCGACCAAGTCATCGCCAGCATCGAGAGCCAGCTAGCCGCGAGCAAAGGCGTGGGGAATTTTAAAAACCTCATGGTGCATAACCCCGAGGGCAAAAAAGACGGCATCGAATTAATCCCCATCGCCGAAGTCCAAGCGCGCGATGAGTTTTATAACATCAAAACACTCACCCGCGATGACATCCTCGCCACGCACCGCGTCCCGCCGCAGCTCATGTCGGTCATCCCGACCAACACGGCGGGCTTTGGCGACGTCGAAAAAGCATCAAAAGTATTTGTTATCAACGAACTTATTCCACTGCAACAGCGGCTTAAAACGATTAACGAGATGGTCGGCGAGACGATTATCGCGTTTGGCGATTATGAATTGATTGGTGAATCAGTCTGAAGCAGTGTAAAGCAGTGTGAAATCAGTGCAACAGGCGATGGCTAGAAAAAATCCAGCACTTAACGGTGCGGGGTTTGCCTGCGGCGTTTAGAGCGAAATCGCTACACACGGGTTTTTGCTGCAAAAAACGCGGTGAGAATGGTAAATAGCGAATTAACGCCTTGTGGCTTGGCATGTCAATTTCATGCTGTTGCGCGGCGGCGATTGCTTCGTTAAGATTGATTGCATAGTAGTCACCGTTTGTGCTGTGATCAAGGACGACCCCCAGCGCAGCTAGTGCGCTAATCGCCTGGTGAAATCGACTGTCTATCTCAGCTGCCTTTTGGCGAACGGCAGGCGCAACGCCGCCCCACTCAAAATCAACCAGTGGCGCGATGGATAAGCCCAATGCCTGCGATACCGATTCCAGTGATTGATAAATGGCAGTGCGCAATTGTTGGCAATCGGCTTTGCCCAACTCCTTGATCAATTTTAGGCGTAATTCGTGCAGGCGAATCCCCTCTGTCATCGACGGCAATCCATAACCGCCTGTTTTACGGATGGTCGGGAGGACTTCTGATGTTACCCATTTTCTGAATTTTATTGCTTCTTTCTTTCTGCTTTTTAATACCAATGCGTACATTCCTGATTCATTGACAATATTAGTCCTTCCTTGACGACCTAGCGAAACGCTAGACCGTTCTTCGGGCAACACATGCTTATTTAAGGCATCAGAAATGTTCGCATAGCCTAGTGAATCGCCTATGTCTTTAGCAATAAACCACGCGGTGTTTTCTATGCTAAGTGTGCGTATTAGGTGTTTATTAAAATCAAATGATTGGATGTTAGTCATTGCCTACTCCTGTTAGTTGTTGTGTCTTGGATTGGGTTTCGAGGCGCTTTAATCGGACGATGACCCGACGCAGTTGATTGTTAGCCGAATCAAGGACTAGCGCGGTGCGCGCAGGGTCAAGGTCGTCGGCGCAAGCAAATAACGCCGATAGCTCTTCGTATAGCTTTAGTGTGTTAATCAGTCCGTGATAGTCGGTTAATGTTTCTTGGAAATCGCTATTGAAATTTGTCTGTGTCATTGTGTTCACCTGTATAGTTTTCAGAATGCCACACAAATGAGGGTGGCGGACTCACTGACAGCTACAGGAACTGTGGGTACGCCTTACGGTTAGCACTCCTCATCCGCCATGAAAAACTTGTGAAAATAACAAAGAATCAATTTGTTAGCAATAAAAAAACGCCAGTCTTTCGGGGGCGGTTGACCGCCTGTAGTTTGTTCAGACTTTCTATACTACACAGATTGTGCGGGAAAAGCAAGGGGTGCTAATTTAGCCCCCTACACCCTCGCGCAAGGCAGCGGACAAAGCGTACAGGAGCTGCTCATCAAAAACTACTAACCAGTCAGCAAATAAAAACGCAAGCGCCACCGCACGCGGGGGTGTTTGCTGTTTTTTTTTTCCGTCGAAAACCGCGCTCTTGCCTCCCCCGCGCCCGCGCAGAAAAAGGGTCATTTCCGCAAAGCAAAAAAAATAAAAGGAAGTAAATAGCTGCAATAGATGCGGACTGAATATATCTGTATAAAAAGAAAGCAATTTAATCCGAAAATAAGCAATTTTTAGGCGTTAACAGAAAATCTATTTCAGGTGGCATAGTCGGAAAAAGGTAATTTCGGTAAGACATATCGCAAAAACCATTATTTAACCAATAAAATCAGAATTTTAATGTAATACCAAAAAGGTAATTTTTAGGTAATATTAGGTAATATTTAGGTAATGGAAAAATTAGAGTATTGATTTATAAGAAATAAAAAAAACAAAAATATTACTCTTATAAAAGGTAATTTATTACCTTTTCATTACCTTTTTTTATTCCGTTTTTCTCTTCTAAATCAACGACTCTTACCTTTATTACCGAAATTACCTTTTTCCGACTATGCCACCAAAAATAAACAATTAACTGCTGATGAAAAGGGGTACATATTCGGGGGTATAAGTTTAAAAATCAATAATTATTATTTAAAATCATATTATTATGCTTTGAATTCAAATCCCTCTTTCTCCGCCATTTCAATATTTCATAGCACTTCAGAAAACCTCAAAACTCTTTACTAGCAAGGGATTAGTCTAAAATCTTTGTTCCATAAGCTATCATAATAAACTATAAAATCTCACCTTTATGGTAACATAGGAAGTAAC